>CAZBUT010000039.1:0-9512 GCA_964495165.1 uncultured Muribaculaceae bacterium
GTTTTGCGTTGCTCTCGCCTACTATTTTATTTGCCATAGCGACTGCTTTGGTGATATGGTCGCAGATATGGTCTTCGCCGATAAGTGTATTAATGTTGGCGTGGCGCAAAGTTTCGTGTACATTTTCTTTGACACCCGAAAGTACAACATGAATACCCTCTTTTTGAGAAGATTTGATGAGTATCTCAAGGTTGTGAAGACCGGTAGAGTCAATAAAAGGCACTTTTCGCATTCTGATAATACGCGCAATAGGCTTGTCAACCATGGTTGTACGCATCATTTCATCAAATTTTGTGGCGACTCCAAAAAAGAACGGTCCGTCAATTTCGTATATTTCTACTCCTTTTGCCACATCAAGAACCTCGTGTTTAGTGGCTTCTGTTCCTTCGGCCACGTCAAGTTGCTCGCTGTAAACACGTATTTCGGTGTTTTCCATTACACGGCGCAGGAATAATACAACCGCCAAGAGCAAACCGATTTCTATTGCGATTGTGAGATCAAATATCACGGTCAGTAAAAATGTTACGATAAGCACCGATATATCGCTTTTGGGCGATTTGAATATCCCTACGATTGTGCGCCAGCCACTCATGTTGTATGCTACGACAATTAAAACAGCCGCCAAACATGACATTGGCACATAGTTGATAAGGGGCATCAGGAACAGGAATATGAGTAATAATACAATTGTGTGGATAATGCCTGCAACCGGAGTGCGTCCGCCGTTAGTGATGTTGGTCATTGTGCGGGCGATAGCACCTGTAACAGGTATTCCGCCAAAAAACGGCACTGTTATGTTGGCAATACCTTGCCCTATCAATTCTGTATTGCTGTTTGTGCGTGAACCTGTAACACCGTCGGCGACAGTAGCCGATAACAAAGACTCTATGGCGCAAAGTACGGCAATTGTAAACGCCGAGGGCAAAAGCTGGTTGATTGTAGACATCGACAAGTCAAATCCATGTGGCGCCGGAATGTCTGAACTCATATTGCTGAAGCGGTCTCCAATTGTTTCGATATGAAATTCAGGAAATATAATTCCTAAAATATACACGGCAGTTGTCATTACAATAATGGCAATGAGTGCTCCGGGCAATTTCTTGGAAATAAACGGTGTGCCGATAATTATAAGCAATGATATCAGACCTACTGCAAGTGTCATCAAATCGATATTGCCGAAGTTTTGGAAATATACTCCCCATTTCGGAATAAACTCGCTGGGGACGTTTGTTAATCCCAATCCGAAAAAGTCGTTGATTTGTGTGGAAAAAATAGTTAATGCGATACCGGCAGTGAATCCGACAACAATGGGATATGGAATGAATTTAATAACAGTTCCCAATCTGAACAATCCCATTGTTACAAGAATCAAACCGGCTATAAATGTTGCAATCGCCAATCCCTGCAGTCCATATATGGCGATAATATTGTAAACAATCACAATAAAAGCGCCGGTCGGACCTCCGATTTGAACGCTGTTGCCTCCAAATGCCGATACCATGAAACCTCCTATTATGGCTGTGATCAAACCCACCGTAGGGCTTACCCCTGATGCGATACCAAACGCAATGGCGAGAGGCAATGCCACAATTCCAACCACAATTCCTGCAATCAAGTCATCTTTAAATCGGCTCGCTGAGTAATTACGTAATGCAGACAGTAATTTCGGCCGAAAATCAATTGTACCTGAAAAATTCATACCTTTCAATAAAAATATAAAAACACAATCTTTTTTAACGGCTGCAAAGGTACAACATTTTAATGCATAATGTGCAAAACAAAATGCATAATTTTATGGTTCTATAGCTTTACGGATAAAATTTTGAATGAGTATTAGTTTATGCGTTTTCCCATAGAGATATGTGCTACAATCCATTCGATAGGATCGGGAGTCCATATTGAGGGAACCAGTATCGGATTTCCGTCATTGTCGGTGTAGGTTTGCACTGCCGAGTCGCGTTGGGCTTCAAAAACAGCAGTCCTCTTGTCATCGCTGACGAGTTTGACTGTGCTAAATTTAACAAGGCGATATTTATCGCTGCCGTTTGCCAAAAGCAAGTCGGCTATGGTCGAGTCGGCAAGTTCAATGTTAAGAAATTTATGCTTTAGCGCAATTATCTCATCGAAGTATTTGGCTGACAGAGGAATTATTAGCTCAGTGCCGTTTATGTGCGGAGCGCGCAAGGAGGGTGTATATGAGTCGGTCAATGACTTTTCGTCAAAATCCTCAATATCAAAGACTATACCTTCTTTAGGGAGGCTTCGGCTTAGTTTGATTGGGTGCTTAAACAGATGTACATTATCTAATTGCAACATAACAGGGCCAAATCCCCAGATTGATGTGTCCTCGGTAATTTCTGATAGCTCTGCTGTAATATCGGCATATCCAATGACTGCATTATTAGGCCGGGTGTCTAATTGCGGTAAATTGCCCATAAGAATATTATTCCCTATGGTGGCAGAGTATTCTACCGGTATCTGCTCAAAAAAATCATCAGCGACTTTATCACATGTCGCAACAAGTAATATTTTGCCAAAGTGGTTGGCTGGTTTGGTAATATTGGCGGTATCGGATATCCCATGAGCGATTAACGATACCCACGGCTGTTGAAGTGCTAATGCTTTCATTGTTCTGTCGTTTGTTTTTGAGGAACGAGGAATGTGCTTAATTCCCAAAGAGCATATATCGGGATAAATACTATTGACAATGTGAACGGGTCTCCGGTCGGTGTAATGATTGCGGCCAATATGAGTAATATCACAATCGCGTGGCGACGGAATTTTGAGAAAAAGGATTTGGTTAGCAATCCCATTTTGCCAAGTAGCCATGCCAATAATGGCAACTCAAAGACCAATCCCATCATGAGGCATATCATGATGAAATTATCCATGTATGAATCTAATGATATTATGTTTGGCACCGATTCGCTGATTTGATACTCGGCGAGGAAACGCATTGTAACGGGAAATACCATTGAATATCCTACTGCAACGCCGAGATAAAACATGATGTTGCCAAATGCAAACGCGCGCTTGAACCCTCGTTTTTCATGATTATATAATGCCGGACTTATGAATCCCCATATCATTGATATTAAAAATGGGAAAGCCAATACGACTGCCAGCCAACAAGATGTTGACATGTGTATGAAAAACTGAGATGCAAGTTCAATATTTATTAGCTCAATACTAAAATTCCCTGAAAACAAGTCGGGCATTAAACCGCCTGATATGTTGTCAAACAGGCGATACAGAAAAAAATCCCCATGGGTAGGAGCTAAAATGAATTTATCGAAAATCCATGGCATGAATATAAATAGTATAACCGCAAAGGCAAATACCACTACAGCCATGCGCAATAGCAATTTGCGAAGGACATCTATATGTCCCCAAAAGGTCATTTCTTCAAGTTTCTCTTTTGATTCTCCCATTTTGGCGCAAGGGGCAGGGTTGATGTAGCAATAAGTCGTGCCTTATTTTTTTGTTTTGTCGTCGGAGTCGGCTTTGTTGATCTCCTCGGTCACTTCATTCATTCCCTGTTTGAAACTTTTCACCCCTTTGCCGATACCACGCATGAGCTCAGGTATTTTTTTACCTCCGAATAGAAGTAAAATAACAACGAGTATAATTACCCATTCCCAACTACGCAGATTACCCAAAAACAATGGTATAGTCAATAAATTATACATATCTTATATTTTAAAGTTTTACTCTTGTTTGATTTAACGGTGTAAAGTTACGGAAAATTTTCTAATAATACCACCAATAGTGAAAACTCGCTATCGATTAGGTTGATTTATGATAGTTGAGAGGGTGCGGCCTGAAGCGATACCGAGGTGTCGGGCTGAAAAGTAGGTGTCGTGGTTGCAACGTGAGCATATTCCGCTATGGGTGATGTTTTCCGGCTTGACACCTGCTTCTATAAGTGTGATGTGGCATGCTTTGCGCAGGTCAATGTGAGGTTTCGCATATTGCCGTAGTATTATGCCGTTATGATGTGGAAACGTGTATGCAAATTGTTGTGCGACTTCTTCTCCGACTTCAAAGCAGTCGGGGCATATTGATGGTCCGATGATAACTTTGATATTTTCATGCTCTGAGCCAAGGCGGCGCATCTCTTGAATTGTCAGGGCGGCAATTTTACCCACTGTACCTCTCCAACCTGAATGTGCGGCGGCTATAATTCCTGTTTGACTATCGGCAAAAAGTAATGGTAGGCAATCGGCGGTGTTAACAGCGATTGCAGTATTTGGCAGTATGGTAATTAGCGCGTCAACGTTTTCGATTTCAGTAGGGGCTATTGGCACTCGATCAACAACTGCAATGTTGAGAGAGTGGCTTTGCCGAGGCATTATAAGCCGATTTATAGAGATGTTAAGATGTCGGCATAACAGATGCCGACAGGATAATACATGCTCGGGTGAATCTCCTGTGTAATCACAGGCATTGAATCCTGAATAGGGATTGTCAGTGTCGATATTTCTTCGCTGAGAGAACAAAACCCTCACCGTTGGGGTAAGGGCATGTTCTATAAATGGAACTGAATCAGTTGTCATATTCGATATTCTCGGCATCGTCCCAATCATAATCAATATCGTCCCAATCTTCTTCATCAAAGTCTTCGATGTCGACATCGTTGCCGGTTGGTACGTTTTCAAATATGAATTCGTCTTCTTCTCTAACTCGGTGGTGTCCGTCAAGTGGACGGTGGGTGATACCCGAAGGCTCTATGCGATTGCTTTCATCTGTTATCGCTCTCCATAAAATGTCTTTAAGAGCAGTTATCCCCTGTTCGGTCACTGACGAGATGAATACATGAGGCAAATCTTCAGGCAGTTCTTGCTCAATTTCAGCAATCAGTTCGTCATCAAGCATGTCGCTTTTGGAGATAGCAAGGACTCGTTGCTTGTCAACGAGTTCGGGATTGAATTGAGTGAGTTCCCGTAGTAATATTTCGTATTCCGATTTGATGTCGGTAGCATCGGCGGGTACCATAAATAGCAATACGGCATTACGTTCGATGTGTCTTAAAAATCTCAATCCGAGTCCTTTGCCTTCGCTTGCCCCTTCGATAATCCCGGGAATGTCGGCCATTACAAATGAGCGACTGTCACGATATTCGACAATGCCAAGTTGTGGCTCCATTGTTGTGAACGGATAATCGGCGATTTTGGGGCGTGCAGCTGAAACCGATGATAATAGAGTTGATTTTCCGGCGTTAGGAAAACCTACAAGCCCTACATCGGCAAGCAGTTTCAACTCAAGAATCACACTTTTTTCGATTGCGGGTTCTCCGGGTTGGGCGTATCGTGGGGTGCGGTTTGTTGCAGACTTGAAATGCCAATTTCCAAGACCTCCGCGTCCGCCACGCAAAAGTTTTACCTCTTCACCGTCTTCAGTTACTTCACAGAGGTAATCGCCGGTCTCTGCTTCAAACACGACCGTGCCACATGGCACATCAATGATTACGTCATCACCGTCACGTCCGAAACTGCGTCCGCCACTGCCACTTTGTCCGTTGCCGGCAAATATGTGTCGTCGGTATTTCAGAGGCAATAGAGTCCACATGTTTTTGTTCCCTCGGAGTATTATATGTCCGCCACGTCCACCGTCGCCCCCGTCGGGTCCGCCTTTGGGAACGTACTTTGCACGGTAGAAATGACGTGAGCCGGCTCCTCCTTTCCCGGAGCGGCACAATATTTTAACGTAGTCTATAAAATTGGAATCTGCCATAAGGTATTTATCTCTTTTATTGTAATATGAGTTTATTGGTCATGCGCTTATGAAATTAGATCGTTGTGATGTTTCATGATTTCTTGCGCATGTTTAAAATCGGTGTGAGAACCAACGTCTATCCACGTTCCGTTGATTGCGTAATAAACGACCTTTCTGCCGCCGGCGATCGCACGTTCGATGAGCTCAGTTGCATCGGTGCGTTGTTCTTTGTCGATTGAGTCAAGCAGGTCATTTGAAAAAATATATATGCCGGCATTCGCATAATATGAATATGCCGGTTTCTCTTCAATTCCGGTGACTTGCGATTGCTCTGTCGTGAGAATTGCGTATGGGACAGAAACTATATAAGGAACAGCTGCGATTGTGATGTCGGCTTTCTCTTGTTGATGCTTCAGATACATTTCCTCAAAAGAAATTGTGGTAAGCAGGTCTGAGTTCATTACAAGGGTAGCCGAATTGTTACTATCTCTTTTTACAAGTGAAGCCGAACCGATTGTCCCCATTGGACGAGGTTCTTGCACGCATTTTACCTGTACACCCGCAACCGGAGACGCAAAATGATCATGTATTTTCTCGGCAAGATAACCGGTTGTAACCGAAATGTCGGTTATGCCTGATGCTGCGAGTGCTTCAATGTTATAATCAATAATGGCTTTTCCTCCGATATTCAACAATGGTTTTGGCGTGTCTGATGTCAACGGACGCAATCTTTCGCCCTTTCCTCCCGCCATAAGTATTGCGCTAAGTGGCAGAATTGTCTTTGTCTTTGTCAGGTCATACAGTCTTTTGATTGTGCCTGAGTCATCTAAATGTGGTAATAGTCTTATGCCTGCTTGTCGGTAACGGCGCATGTCGGAAACATTGACAGTTTCTCCTCGGAGACATTTAAATGAGCGGTGCATGGCTTGGGTGACCGAGGCTGACAGATCTGTCCCTTTAAGCAGGCTACGGCGTATGTCTCCATCTGTCAATGTGCCGGTCATTACACCTGTCTCGTCTGTTACAACGAGAGTCATAACCTGATCGGTCAAGGAGTTTAGGGCACTGAGCGCTTCGAGAATCGATGCATTTTGAGTTATGATGTGCTGTTGATTCATATTGTGTCAATGTTATGTTTCATTATTGTTTCGGCAATAATCCAGTCGAGGGGAGTGTCAAGGTCTATGCTGCGGGAACGGGGCATTTCGCATGGGACTCGTCGCGTCATTTCTCCCATCGCCATATTTCGTATCGATTCCGGGTTTATTACATATACTGCACCATTGTATTCCCAAACAGGAGGTGCGTCTTGTCGCCTTGTATATTGTCCGTCGCCTTTTGAAATCTGCAAATAACCGGTCTCAGAGTCGGTCTCAAAACAATTATAATAAGGGTTGCACGAAGATTCGACAACGCTTACAACCATGTCAATGTCGTTGCTATAAAGCGCTAAACAACGTCTGACATCATTGACGGTGCGTAACGGTGATGTCGGTTGGAGCAAAACAACTTTGTCAAAACAAATATCCATGCGTGTTGCGGCTTCTATTGCATCGATTATTACTTCACGGCTGCCTGAGGTATCGGTCGCAAGATGAGCCGGTCTCATGTAGGGAACGTCTAATCCCGTTTGTCTTGCGACTTGGGCGATTTCGATGTCATCGGTAGATATGAGAATATGGCTGTCCGGAGCAAGTTGTCTTGCTACATTAATCGAATAGTGTATTAGAGGTATTCCTGCAAGCGGTTTAATGTTCTTGCGAGGAATCCCTTTGCTTCCACCTCTTGCAGGGATTATATATAATGTGTTATTGTCCATTTATGAGCAATCGATGTCGTGGAATTTCTTTGTTTGAAGGATTTCTAATGGAGTTTCGGAAATTGCTGATACAATCAGTTGTAATGTGTCGGATTTGTAATAAGGGTTGCTTGCCTTTCGAGCTTTTTGTTGCCATTCATTTGACAATGCCATAGTTATTGCTTTTGTTATACTTAGGCTGTCTGCTTCACAATGAATGACTGAGGCGGCTGCTATGCGTCCTTTTTGACGGCAACCAATGTTTACCGAAGGTATGCCCATAGACGGAACTTCGATGATGCCGCTTGACGAGTTACCCACAACGGCCGCAATGTTTTTAAGTACCGACATGTAACGTGTCAGTCCGAGTGACGGAATGAGTTTTACGCGATTGGGTCGCAATGAGGCATATTGTTTAATCATTTCAATGATTATCATGCCTTCGGGGTCGTTGTTGGGATAAGTGATGATGACTTTGTTGCCGGGAAAACAATCAAGTGCATCGAGCAATGCTTGGCAACGTGTGGCAACGGGCGCTGTATCGAGTGTTGCGGGGTGTAATGTCGCCAATATGGTGTTGCCGTCAATCTCAAATCCCAAACTTTGTCGCAATTGTTGCAACGACAAAGTGGGAATATGTATAGCGTTGTAAACTCCTATTGCTCCTGTGTTTATTACACGCTTGGGGGATTCTCCCATTTGTATGACTCTTTGGCGGTATTCTTCGGTTGCCGTAAGGTGCAGTGACGATAATTTGGTGATTGCATGTCGCATGTTGTCGTCGATTGCTCCTTCTGAAATTTCACCTCCATGAAGATGAACAATGGGAATGCGCATGATGTTTGCGGCAACGGCTGTTGCAAGCATTTCATAACGGTCGCCAAGTATTACAAGCAGGTGTGGCTTTAGCGAGTCAAACGCTGTCGCCATGCCACTCATGCACATTGCGGCAGAATGTGTTGTGTCTGCCGGTGTGGAAGAGTCACAAAGCATTGGAACTTCAGCGTCAACCGAAAATCCGTCAGCAATAATTTCGTTGATTGTATATCCGTGGGTATGAGACAAATGCATATTGGTCGCAATGATTTGCAACTCGATGTCGTCGCGTCGTTGCAACTCTCGGGCAATATTGCTCAAAAGTCCCCATTCGGCGCGAGTGCCGGTAACTATGCACACTTTTCGTCTCATTAACATATGAAATTTTCCACAAATTTAGCATTAATCTGCGTCAATTTGGTTATTGCGGGCTTATTTTTTGCGTTTTGTTTGTGTATTTTGAGAAATGATTGTAACTTTACCGTCACTTAACGGGAAACACGTGAGAATCGTGTACTGTCGCGCAACTGTGAGAGGAAATTGCAAGCAATTTCCTAAGTCAGGAACCGGGACCGATGAAATGGCGGTCACTTAGTCGCTTTCGCATGAAAAAGCAAGGCTAAAAATCATTGAGGTATTCTATATATACGTTTGATTGTCAGCATCTTTTTAGTGTGGAAAATTGTCGGCTAAAAGATGAATGACAATTTTTTATTTATAGAAACTAAAACAAAAAGATTATGAAAACTTTAAGACTTGTAGGTAAAAGTGTGTTGTGTGTCATGGCAACACTGGCGCTTAGTGCTTGTAGTGATGATGACGATAGTGATGAAGTCACATTTAAGCTATCTGATTATGAAGTGAATTATGATGCAAATGGAGTATGGGCAGATGTTTATAATGTGAACTCGGGAGATGTAATATTGGGCGATTTTACATTCTCTCATGAAGCATCGGGCTATGAATGGGACGGCATTACATATTATTCATATAAAGGCTTTTGCCCGTCACGCTCAACCGACAATGCCGATCATACAGGCGATGATTGGACTTTGTATCAATGGGGAGCGATAACCGGAGGTGGCGTTTCGGGGAAGGGTACTCCATATATGCTTGCATGTTGGTCAACTGCCGATGGAGAGTCAATTGACGCTTCGTCCGCATCATTGCGTATAACGTACGC
>CAZBUT010000040.1:0-3069 GCA_964495165.1 uncultured Muribaculaceae bacterium
ACAGTATCGGAGAAAAGAAAATATCATTGATAGAGAATTTCACCGTGTCACAAAGCTATAACTTTGCGGCCGACTCGTTGAATTGGAGTAATATTAATACTTCGCTAATGTTGCGATTGGTGAAAAACTTTAACTTGAATTTATCGGCTGTGTGGGACGTGTATACCTACCAACTGAATTCTTCAGGAAATCCCGTGCGTGTTAATATTCCCCGTTGGAAAGCCGGTAAAGGTATCGGTCGATTGTCAAGTACCGGAACATCTTTTTCTTACACATTCAATAATGATACGTTTAAGAAAAAATCGGGAAATGACAATGCAATGGACAATAACTCGCAGGAAAATGAGTCATCAGATGATAATTGGGGTGATGAAAATGCATTGGACAACCGGCGGAAAAACGAAACCGAAGAGGAATCTGAATCTGTTGCCGGCGGTTATGTGAAATGGAGTGTGCCTTGGAGCTTGACACTTAACTATTCTGTGAACTACGGGTATGGTGACTTTGATAAGGAAAAGCTTGAATATAAGGGGAAAATCACTCAAAATCTGAGCTTTTCAGGAAATATACGTCCGACTAAAAATTGGAACTTCGGGTTCAGTGCCAGCTACAACTTTGACACCCACAAGATTGCATATATGAACTGTAATATATCGCGAGATATGCACTGTTTTACTATGCGGGCAAGCTTTGTGCCTGTGGGTCCCTACAAATCATATAATTTCCACATCTCAGTGAAATCATCGCTATTGTCAGATCTCAAGTATGACAAGCGTTCTTCAACATCAAATGGCGTTACCTGGTACTAATTGCCAGGGTAGAACTCCTGCTCTAATTTAATCCAACGGTTGAGCGTGTCATCGGAATGCCTTGCCATTGACCGTCTGATATTGTCAATCGTTTTCTCTTTCATCTCACCGCTTTTAGAATAAAATTTGTCGGCGTAGCAAATGAGCCGTTCCAATAACGTTTGAGGGCAAAAGTCCTGATGAGGCAACGGCAAGTTTTGTGAAATAATGTCATCTTTGGTAAGCCCGGCTCCGGTGTGCCGTTCGGCAACATTGGCATATATTTCGTTAAAACCCTCATTGCGTAACAAATCCGCTCCCAGTATACCGTGGGTGATATATGGTTTATCTCCAAAACAGCCGATGTCGGGTGCATCGGTGAGGCAGATTCCTATGTCATGTAGCATGGCTGCTGTTCTCACTTTGTCTAAATCGATGTCCAAATTGCGGGATATTGCCGTTGCTACAGCTTTATCGGCGACTTGCACGGCGTGGCGCATGAAAATTTCTCTGCGCAAACTACCCTCGGGGTAATATTTGTCAATAATGTCGAGCATATCTAAAAAAACGAGGCCAATTAGATGTGTATAACTAATCAGCCCTCGTAAAAAAATAGTTATGAGAAATTATTATAATACGGTGTTCCAGTTGTGGGTGTCTTCCTCTTCTCCCAATTGTATAGCGCGCAACTTGTTGTATAAAGCCGTTGTGACAGTTCCGGGATTACCGTCTTTTGAAATGATGTATTTTTTACCGGTATCAATATCATCAATTTCTGCAATCGGCGATGCTACTGCCGCTGTTCCACAAGCTGCCGCTTCTTGGATATTGTCAAGCTCGTCAAGAGTGATATGGCGGCATTCGACTTCGATACCCATATCTTTGGCAAGTTGCTGAAGACTCATGTTTGTAATAGAAGGCAAAATCGATTCTGATGCCGGAGTGATGTATTTCCCGTCTTTGATGGCAAAGAAATTGGCCGGACCGCATTCATCGATATATTTTTTCTCTTTGGGGTCAAGGTAAAGCACCGCCGAATAACCCATTTCGTGAGCACGTTCGCCGGCATCAAGGCTTGCCGCATAGTTACCACCGACTTTCCAACGTCCTGTGCCTTTGGGCGCAACGCGGTCAAATTCTCTCATGATGCATATATTCGTCGGTTTGAATCCCTCTTTGAAATAAGGACCTACGGGAGTGACCAAAATCAAGAATAGGTATTCTTTTGAGGGCTTTACTCCCACTTGTGCAGACATTCCAAGTTCGAGCGGTCTGATGTATAGAGATGCGCCACTGCCGTAAGGAGGTACAAATCGTTCATTAAGTTTCACTACTTTTTTTACCATTTCTGTAAACAACTCTACAGGAATTGGCTGCATCTTGATGCCCTTTGCCGACTCAATGATGCGCTTTGCGTTTTCTTCAAGTCTGAAAATGCGCACTCTCCCGTCTTTTCCGCGGAATGCTTTCAATCCTTCAAATATTTCTTGTCCGTAGTGCAGAGCGGTTGCTGCAATGTGCATATTAATTGTTTCGGAACTTGAGACTTCTATTTCGCCCCATTTTCCGTCACGGTAGTTGCAACGTACATTGTAGTCGGTGGGGATATAGCCGAATGATAGATTTCCCCAGTCTAATTCTTTGTCCATAGTGAAAGTTTGTTTATCTGATGCGAAATTAGTAATAATTCTTCAGATAATTCAGTTATAACCTTAAAAAATCATGAAATAAAGAAATAGAAGCCTACGTCGTAACTGTTATTTGTGTTTGAAGACGATGTGGGCGGGGATTTCTCCGGTGGTTTGGCTCCATTTGAGAATGCCGTCGGGACTGTAACAATGAATGCGCCCCGATGATACGTAGTTTCTGGCATCAGTGATATATATTTCACCGGTAATGGGGTGTACGGCTATGCCGTGTGGCATTTTGATGTTGCTGTCGGTCCCGTCTTTGATGATGTTGTCATCGGCAACTTGCAGAGTGTTGAGGTCGACAATCGAGTAGGATATAGAGGTTTTTCCGGTGAGGTCGTTTATTGCCGCGCTGTAGATATATGCCGAGTCTCCGTGAATCCACAGGTCGCTTACCGGTGTGTTGACTTCTGCTATTACGCGGTCAAGTTGAGGGTCTATTGCAAACATGCGAGATGGAATGTCGGCATTGTCACCCCGAGAGGTTACATATAACATGCCGTTGTCGTCTTGTTTTATGTGGTGAAGATTTATTGCGACATCAATATCCTTGACAACGACACAGTAATTCAAGTCGATCACAGATACAG
>CAZBUT010000040.1:3079-9478 GCA_964495165.1 uncultured Muribaculaceae bacterium
CATAAGCTTGAAGCATTCTTTAAACTCCTTAACATAGTCGGGAGCGCGGTAGCCTCCGGAATTGGCTACGTATAATTTACCGTTGCTTATTGCCATTTCTTCAGGTTGATAGCCGACTTCAACTTTATCGACGATGTTTAATGACAGGGTGTCGATTTTATATACTGCGCCTCGTGGCGCTTTGGGGTTGTCTGTGGTTGGTGAAACATAGCTGCTGATATACATATATCCGTTATGCCCTATCGCATATCGGCAGTTGGGAATATCAATTTTGGCGATGCGGGTAGCGTCTGATGAACGCATTACCTCTACTTTGTGAGAGCAGTTAATCACCGCATATAGTTTTGACCCGTATATCTCGATGTCGTTGCCCACATCTCCCAATTCTTTTACGACCGTAGGATTGCGTTCGGCGTAAATGTTTTTTATGTATGTTCCGGTCGTTTCATCAAAATAATCGAGTGTGCTCTTGTTTGACCCCATATTTCCTTCGTTTAGCAGATAGAATCCGTCAACTCCGGTGAACCGAGGCTTTTCTACCTCGGTCGAGGTAGATTGCTGGATATAAATATCTTCTCTGCAACCGGTTGATGCAAAAATCACGGTTGATGTGATGCAGGTCGTGATAAGGCGGCTGAGCATTGTGTCGGGGTTGATATATGGTTCAAATTGTTTTCAAACGGGGTTAATATAAAATCTCGATTCCGGCGATTTCGGTTGAACATTCTCCGAGAGGTCCGTTGGCTTGCAAAACTCCTGTGTAGATTTTAATGAAATCGATCGACGTGAGGCTGACGCTGTTGCCGGAGCTGTCTATGGCGTTGGAAATATCCAAATTAGAATCATCGTTTGTGTTGGGGTGGCTATCGGCATATCCGGTGTAGCATGTCAAATCATATTTACCCGTTGAAGAGTTGTATTTTCCATTGTCGGGCAAACGTCGTCCGCTGAATGTCATTGAAGTGTTGTCGAGCCATAGTGGGAAGAAACTTTGTGTGTGGTAGCTACTTACGCGGTTAATGTAACCTGTATCTCCATTTGATGCGTCCCAACGTATATATTCGGCATCAGAGGCATCATCTTCGGGGAAATAATATGTAACAGTGTAATTGGCGATTCCTTTGCCGGTTTGGTCTCCTTTGAGTTCATACCAAGTATCATCGGCAAGACCGTTGCCATTGGTGTCTTGCATGACGAGAACTATACCGGGTTCGGCGCTTCCATATCTCACTCCCGATACTGAAGATGTGGCATATACGGCATTTCCCAAAATGCGGAAATCGGCACACCCGCTTATATTTTTTATGGGTGTTGCTGTCTTTATTGTGACACTGCCGCCAAAGCTGCCGAGCGATATCATGTCGCCATTGTTTAAACACTCAGTGACCTTGCTGTTCATTGTATCATAAGTATCTCCCGACACATATTCGGGGATTTCATTGATGAATTGTCCTGGAGCCGGAGAATAGTCGAGTACGGTAACATTGATGCGTGTCCCTGTTATATAAGCAGGGGGGCACACCGTTGGTTCGGTCGAACTGTTGTTGTCATCGCTACAGGAAATAACCGATAGGGCTGTAGCCATGATAGCCAAATACTGGAATGTTTTGATTGGTTTCATTATTGTGTCAAATATTTATTTTTAAAGATACTTTAAAGTTGCGTCCGGGCATTGGATAATTGAGTATCACTTCATAATCTTGGCCAAATATGTTGTTTATTTCAATCCCGGCGCGGCATTTTATGCTGTTTATGCTGAAATTTTTGAATAATGATGCATCGTGGGTGTACCACGGTTGTTCGTAGTTGGCAGGAATGTTTTCCTGTGCGTTATATCGTTCTCCGGTGTATATGAAGCTGTAATTCAAATTCCACCCTAAATATGATGCATTTGCCGATATTGAACAAGAATGCAACGGTATGTATGGGATTTGATCTCCATAATAAGCATCATTCCGGTCGGTGAAATCCCGGGCTTTTTGGTAGGTATAGTTTGCGCGAATACCTAAATCTATGCCTTCGACGTTTGCTGTAGATTCGGCTGACACCTCCAATCCCAATATCTCCACTTTCCCGAGGTTGAGCATTGTCCAGCGGAATTGTTGCCCCGAGGGGTATGCTACAATTTTATTGGTTACCTTGTTGTAGTAGGCATCGGCTTGCAGGGATACAGACCGGAATATCGAGCGGGAGAATGTCCTGCGGAAGATGTTGGAAATGCTGTATTGGCAGGTATATTCCGGCTCAAGGTATTTGTTACCGATTTCTGTATAATATAAATCATTGAATGTTGGCATTCTGAACGCTTTTTTTACAAATCCGTTTATGTGCCAGTCGGTTTTAGCAAGCGGTTGCCATGAAAGAAACAATGCAGGAGTCCACTCGTTGCGGTGAGTGGTGTTGCGCTTATGAATTACTCCGTCACCCGAGCGGTCTTGAAGGAATGTGCCTAAGATACTTGCTTGTGCATCGATTCCGTATCCTCTCATTGTTGTTGCCAAGGCGACCATCTGGGTGAAACGTATGGGATAGGCAAAATTTGCCATATTGGAATTCAATTTGTTCCATTGGAAGTCTGTTGACAATGATGCGTCCCACCAAGGAGCAATGCGCGACAGACTCACCATTGAAATGTAGGCTTCTTGTTGGTGATAGCGATTGTCGATGTATAATTCTTTGGGATCGTTGCGTAGAAAATGCAGATAATCGTAGGCGTATTTTGCATTGATTTTAAATTGATAGCGTTTTGAGAAAATGTTTTCCCATGAGCCTTGTGCAAACGCATTGCGATCCCATTGCCGTTCTCCATTACGGAATACGTTGTTTACAATAGCCCCCGGAATGCCTCGCTCGGAATTGTAGAAATATGCCTTGCCGCTCCAGCGTCCGGTGTTTGTAAATCCAAACAGTGATGCTTCGGCTCTTATGGCATCGATATCTCCATTGTGGCGTGTGGCGGTTGTGTCATAGGCAACTGAGTTGTCGAGGTTCAGACGTTTATATCTGAATTTGTATTTTCCGTTTGCAACGGTGTATTCAGCACTTGCCGAGAGACTTATATGGCTGCTGAGTTTTTGCTCCCACACCAATTCGGGATTTACCAAACCAAAGCTGCCTGTTTTGACTTGTGCGATTATATGGCGCTTTTCTCCATTTGCCCAGCGCGGTCGTTTTGTTCTGATATAAATTGTGCCTGACGACCCGAAGTCTTTTGCCCCTTGAAAAATGTTGCTTTTTTGACCGTTGTATAGCTGTATTTCTTCGATATTGTCAAGCGAGTATCGGCCAAGGTCTATCTGCCCGTTTTGAGCATTGCCGAGCTGTATGCCGTCATAAAACACACCTATGTGGTGTGTCCCCATGGAACGTATGTTCACGGTTTTTATGCCTCCGACCCCTCCAAAATCTTTTATTTGCACTCCAGAAAAATAGCGTAGTGCGTCAGCTACCGACTGGGAGTTGAGATTTTGCAGCTTTTCACTGCTCAGCGATTGTGCCGGTATGATTTCTTTCTTGCGGTTTTCGACAACAATGACTTCCTGCACCTCATATATTGAATCGAGATACATATCATCAGCGTCATTTGCCCATGCGCTCAAAGCAAATGCCGATACTAAAGACAGTAATATGTTGCGCTTTTGGCTCAAGATGCACTATTTGTCCAATTCTCCCTTGTTGCATGGCAATTGGGGAGACTCGTTGGGTAATAAAAAATTCAACCATTTAAATTGACGCTTTGCCGATATAAATGATTGACGCTTGTCCTGCCTGTTGGCGCTATGTTGCGTAGTCTCACTTTTTCATGCGAAAGCGACTAATGACCGCATTTCAGCGGTCTCGGTTCCTGACTTTAGAGCTTGCGGCTCTTATTCACAGTTGCGCGACAGTACACGATTTTCACGTGTTTCCCGATAAATGATGTTGCAAAGTTACAAATAAAAATATAAAGTTAGTACCTTTGTGGCATGAATTTGGCAAAGTTTAGACAACGAATAAAGCCATGGTTGCTTCCTGTCGCAATGCTTGGCGGAGTTTTTCTGCATAATATAATAGAGAATATCTCGTTTTTGTCTCCGTATTTGATATTCACAATGCTGTTTATTACGTTTTGCAGGATAAATCCCAAAGATGTAAAGGTGACGCGGCTGTCGTTGTGGCTGCTGGCAATACAGATTGTTGGTTCGGTGGCTGTTTACGGATTGTTGCTCCCTGTGGATTTGGTTGCGGCGCAAGGAACTTTCATGTGTGTGCTGTGTCCTGTGGCAACAGCGGCTCCGGTGATAACGGGTATGCTTGGCGGCAGCGTCACTCGGCTTGCAACATTCTCGATATTAAGCAATGTGTCGGTGGCGGTCGCAGCGCCGTTGCTGTTTGTTTTGGTGGGAGGTGGCTCGCAACTTGGATTTTTGGAGTCGGTGGCGGCAATATGTTCAAGAGTGATGCCTATGATATTGGTTCCGTTGCTGTTGGCTTTGCTGCTGAGGCGAGTGTCTCCGCCGATTTATCAACGCGTGTCGTCGTGCCAATCACTATCGTTTTATATATGGGCGGTTGCACTGTTTATTGTTGTGGGCAGGGCGGTGACATTTGTTGTTGCCGAGCCGGCAGAAAAAATACCCGAGATGCTGCTTGTGGCAATATGCTCGGGTGTTGTGTGTTGTGCGCAATTTTACTTTGGCCGCAAAATTGGAGGCAGGTATGGCGATAAAGTTGTAGGCGGTCAAGGGTTGGGACAAAAAAACACGATTTTGGCGGTGTGGATGTCGCTGACTTACTTGAATCCGTTGTCGTCGATAGGTCCGGCGTCTTATGTGCTGTGGCAGAATACTATCAATTCTTGGCAACTCTACCGCAGGGCAAAGAGAGGGGATTTATAACTCAACTTTCCAAAGTCCGTGTAAGTTGCAGTATTCATATACCGCAAGAGGCTGGCCGTTGCATGTGTGGTAGATTGCTTCGGGCTTGTCTTGCAGATTGATGAGCGTACCGCCGTTTTCGGTTTCTATATATATAAACGCGATGTGGTGTTCGGGCGACATGGGGTGAGCTACGCTTCCGACTTCGATTTTCAGCGTGTTGTCGTCAATCCAAGTCAAAAAAGGCAAATGTTTTTCTGAGCTTGCTTCGACTGTGTTTGCAACGAGTTCTTGCATGTTTTCACCGCAACACTTCACGGGAACGTTATGGTCGATTATTTTAGCGATTACGTTTCCGCAATGATTGCATTTGTAAAATTTGGTAGCCATAGTTGTAAGTTTTTAATGTGATTATACGAATTTATTGTACTACAAATTTAATGTCAATATCTGATTTGTGCAACTGATTTTATCTATTACGCTATAGACAAAAACGATGGGGAGGGGGATTTGTGCCGATTTGCTTGCGCGTATTTGTTGGTGAACAATAAAATCATTAATTTTGTTATTAAATACCAAAACGCACTGTATATGAATAGCATGTATGAAATATTAATGGGGTTGCCTTTGTTTAAAGGGGTAAGCCGTGAACGCATTTCTGAAATTATTGAAAAGGCAAAATTTCATTTTTTGAAGTATTTGCCAAATGAGCAGATCGTTTTGGCGGGGGACAATTGCACGCATATAAAATTTATAATTTCGGGTCGTGCACGGGTGAAGATTGAAAATTCTGACGGGCGTTTTAAAGTGTCGCAGACGCTTGCCGCTCCTGAGGTTATATCCCCGGAATATTTGTTTGGACGGGCAACTCAATATCCCTGTTCGGCAGTAGCAATCGAGCCGACCGGGATTTTGCAAATTTCCAAAAGCGACTACATGAATATTTTGAAATCAGACCAAATCTTCATGTTTAATTTCTTGAATATTTTGTCAATGAATGCCCAAAAGTCAATAGACGGTATTTTGTCGCTTACCACCGGCAGCCTCGAAGAACGCATTGCCTTTTGGATTACCGCGTTGACGCAGCGAGGTGGAACCGACATTGTGCTATCGTGCAAACAGCGCGATTTGTATGCACTGTTTGGAGTGCAACGCACCTCTTTTATTGCAACGCTTGACTCAATGAAACAACGTGGCATCATAGATTATGACCAAAATGAGATTAGGGTAATCTCCCGTCGCAGTCTCCTTGAAATCTTAGACATTCCGCAAACGACATAACTCCGCATGTTACCCCCCCCGCTTTCACAAATTAGCGCCACAATTGTTTATCCTCCCTCTCTTTCACCAATAAACTCCCATTTTATCCAGCTTTCCCCATTCCTTCTGGTAGTCAGCTCTATTTTTATGTGCTATTTTGACCAATAAGCCGGCATTCATTCCAATTTATGCATAAAAGAAAAATCGCTAAGTGTTGGGGTTTCAACTACTTAGCGATTTGTTGTGTGGTCCCACTTGGTTCACTGAAATGTTATTTGAAGAA
>CAZBUT010000041.1:0-9466 GCA_964495165.1 uncultured Muribaculaceae bacterium
GATGAATTTTTAAAATTGTTTACGTTCGAAAATAATGCTGCGGATTTTAGGATTAATTAGACATAAAAACATAAAGACATAACATCTATCTAAAAAACTGTCGTTCTGTCGTTCTGTCTAAATGTTGCTACTATATGTGGGGCGGGGAGATGAATTTGGAGAAAAGTTGTTGATTTGTTGGCAGAAATGTCTATCTTTGCGGTGTTATTAATATGGGGTAGTGTTACCCGATAGAAAGTATAAAAAATGACTACGCAAGGTAAAAAGAGATCAGACAGCGTTGTGATAATCCCGATGTACAACGAGAAGGAAAACGCTGCAAGCATTATCGACGCTGTCATGGCGTTGCCACATGAATTTGATGTGCTTGTGATCGACGATAATTCGCCCGACGGTACGGCTGCCATTGTCAAGCACAAGCAACAGGAGTATGCCGGACGGGTGCATCTGATAGAGCGTGCGGGTAAATTGGGACTCGGTACGGCTTACATCGAGGGATTTAAGTGGTCGCTCGGCGAAGGCTATGACTATACGTTTGAGATGGACGCCGATTTCTCTCACAATCCCAATGATTTGATCGCGTTGTATGAGGCATGTGCCAAAGATGGCTATGACATGTCGATCGGTTCGCGATATGTGACGGGCGTGAATGTGGTGAACTGGCCTATGGGCAGGGTGCTCATGTCGTATTATGCATCGGTCTACGTGAGGGTGGTCACGGGAATGCCTGTGCGCGACACGACTGCGGGTTTTGTGTGCTACAGCCGCCGGGTGTTGGAGACGTTGGATCTTGACAATATACGATTCAAGGGGTATGCTTTCCAGATCGAAATGAAGTTTACGGCTTATAAGTATGGCTTCAAGATCAAGGAGGTGCCTATCATTTTTGTGAACCGTGTGCTCGGCACGAGCAAGATGAGTTCGGGAATTTTTGGCGAGGCGGTTTTCGGGGTGATCAGGCTCAAGTGGAGCAGCCTGTTTAAAAAGTACAACCGCTGTTTTTAGACAAAAGAACAGGTGACTTAGGCTGCAACTGCTCCCCTGCTTTGATAGGGGAGCTGTCGCGGAGCGACTGAGGGGTTCGCGGGAACAGCCGAGTGGGGTTTGTGATAGCAGGGGTTCTTGTCTCTAACCCCACCCGAATTACCTGCCGGTAATTCTCGTCCCCCTATTTGCTTTGCAAAACAGAGGGACAGTTGTTGCTCGGCGGGATTTTGTGAGAATTTTAAAAATAAAGGCAGTTAAAATGTTTTGGAATGATTTTTGCAGCTTCATAAACGACTTATAATTTAGATAAATGGAAAATCAACAGATGCCGGGGTTGTCCCCGGAACAGGTGAAAGAAAGTAGGGAACGGTATGGCGTGAATGTGCTTACCCCTCCGCCCAAACCGTCGATGTGGAAGCTGTTTTGGACAAATTTCAAGGATCCGATGATTAGGATTTTGCTTATCGCGCTTGGGCTGTCGGCGGGTATTGCCGTGTATGAGGTGACGCTGCCGGAGCATGGCGCGGAGGCATTTTTTGAGCCGGCGGGGATATTGTTGGCAATATTGCTGGCAACAGTGATAGGGTTTGCGCTCGAACAGAGTGCCAATCGCAAATTTGATATTCTCAATCAGGTAAACGATGATGTCGCCGTGAAGGTGATGAGAGGCGGAAATGTGACTCAGGTGCCGCGTAAAGATGTGGTGGTGGGTGATATTGTGATACTTGAAACGGGCGACGAGGTGCCTGCCGACGGCGAACTTATCGACAGTGTGACTATGTCGATAAACGAGAGTACGCTCACCGGCGAACCTCTGATAAGGAAGTCGCACCGCAAGGAGGATTTCAAAGATGATGTGACCTATCCGACGAATCACGCTCTGCGCGGTACGACGGTGGTGGAAGGTCACGGTGTGATGCGTGTGACGGCTGTGGGCGACAGCACCGAGTATGGCAAGGTGTATGTGGCGGCGCAGATCGACACGGGAGTGAAGACTCCGCTGACGTTGCAACTCGAACGTCTCGGCAGGGTGATTTCGTGGTGTGGCTACACGGTGGGCGTCCTCATTTTAGTGGGTCGCCTGCTGGTGTTTGACTGGGGCGCGGAATCAAACACGATGATTGAGACGATTGACTATGTGCTTAAAACTGTGATGCTTGCCGTGACGCTGATTGTTGTGTCGGTGCCTGAAGGACTGCCGATGAGCGTGACCCTGAGTCTGGCGATGAGTATGCGTCGCATGTTGGCAAGCAATAATTTGGTGAGAAAGATGCACGCCTGCGAGACGATGGGCGCGACAACGGTGATATGTACCGACAAGACCGGAACGCTGACGCAGAACCAGATGCGCATCTACCGCACCAATTTTTATGCGTTGGGTGGCGACGGCGAGATAAAAGATGACGATGTGTCGAAACTCATTACCGAAGGCATCGCGGTGAATTCAACTGCTTTTCTCGACACAAGCGACAGCGCAAAGGCTGTGGCGCTGGGCAACCCCACCGAGGGGGCTTTGTTGTTGTGGTTGCATGACAAGGGTATCGACTATGAGGCGTTGCGCAAAGGTGCGCCGGTGGTGGAGCAGTTGCCGTTTTCGACCGAACGCAAGTATATGGCCACTGTGGTCGATAGTGGCGCGACGGGAAGACGTCTGTTGTATGTGAAAGGTGCGCCTGAAATCGTGATGAGCATGTGCCGAGAACTTAACGGAGTGACTCCCGAGGCGGTGACGGCTCAGCTGTTGCAGTATCAGCAACAGGCGATGCGCACGTTGGGATTTGCCTACGCCGAGGTGGCTGAGGGCGAAAGTGTGATTGTCGACGGCAAGTTGGTGTGTGGCAAGTTGTCGTTCCTCGGTATCACGGCAATATCAGACCCGGTGCGCAGCGATGTTCCGGCGGCGATAATGGATTGTCTTGACGCGGGAATCGCGGTGAAAATAGTAACCGGCGACACCCCCGGAACTGCCAAGGAGATAGGTCGTCAGGTGGGGCTGTGGACCGATGCCGACGGCGACGAGAATCTGATAACGGGACCGGAATTTGCCGCGCTGAGTGAGGACGAAGCGTTTAAACGGGTGACGAAGCTGAAGATAATGTCGCGTGCACGTCCGACCGACAAGTCGAGGTTGGTGGGTCTGTTGCAAGGCAATGTCGAGGTGGTGGCAGTTACCGGCGATGGTACAAACGATGCTCCGGCTCTGAATGCAGCTCAGGTGGGGCTGTCGATGGGCGACGGCACTTCGGTGGCCAAGGAGGCGAGCGACATAACGATAATGGACAACTCGTTTGCAAGCATCTCCAAGGCGGTGATGTGGGGACGTTCGTTGTACCAAAACATACAGCGATTTATATTGTTCCAGCTTGTGGTGAACTTGGTGGCATGTCTCATCGTGGTGCTTGGCGCGTTTACCGGTACCGAGTCGCCACTGACGGTGACTCAGATGTTGTGGGTGAACCTGATTATGGATACGTTTGCGGCATTGGCATTGGCTTCGTTGCCGCCGAGTCACGACGTGATGAAGCTGAAACCCCGCCGCACGGGCGATTTCATCATCACCCGTGGCATGTTGTGGAACATTTTGGGAACGGGATTGCTGTTTGTGGTGGTACTGCTCGGATTGATGCAGTATTTCCGCCACTATGACGTGACATCGCTGTTGCAGTTTAATCTGTTGCACTTTGCTATCGGAATTTTTGATTTTACCTATAATGCCGGTGCCGATCTCACTCGCTATGAGCTGTCGATGTTCTTTACGGTGTTTGTGTTCCTGTCGTTCTGGAATCTGTTCAATGCCAAGGCGTTTGCCAGCGGGCATACAGCCTTTTATCAGATGTCGGGTAGCAAGATGTTTTTTGTGACGTTGTTGCTTATTGCCGGCGGACAGGTGCTAATCGTGGGGCTGGGTGGCACGATGTTTAACGTGACACCGATACGGTTGACCGACTGGTGTGTGATAATCGCTGCAACATCGCTTGTGATGCTTATTCCGTTGCTGTGTACGCTTGTTGCCAAGGTGCTGAAACGGTGGTGCTAATGGTTTGCCCGGTTGTAAACCAACTGTAACATACTCCGGCGAAGTCGGGCAGTGATAAAGGAATAGAAATATAATATTTTTTGGAAAAGATAGCGAATGTAAATAAATATTCGCTATCTTTGCTGTATCTAACCTAAAGATGTAATAATACCAATAATACATAAATAATCATACAATATCATGTTGGAGAAAGCAGATGTAAAAGTTCTCGACAAGGTTGTTGTCCGATTTTCGGGCGACTCGGGTGACGGTATGCAGCTTGCAGGCAATATCTTCACCAATGTGTCGGCCGGCGTGGGAAATCAGGTATCGACATTTCCCGACTATCCGGCTGAAATACGCGCGCCACAAGGCTCACTGAGTGGCGTGTCGGGCTTTCAGGTGAGCGTAGGAACGGGTGTACACACCCCCGGCGACCGTGCCGATGTGCTTGTGGCGATGAATCCGGCCGCGTTGAAGCAAAATGTGAAGATACTGAAGCCCGGCGGCGTGATAATCGTTGATATCGACTCGTTTAAGGAATCGGATTTGAAAAAGGCGTTGTTTGAGACCGACGATCCGTTTAAAGAACTTGGAATTACGGCGCAGGTGGTTGAAGTGCCTGTGACGAGCATGACCAAGGCGGCGTTGGCCGAGAGCGGACTTGACAACAAGTCGGTGCTAAAATGTCGCAATATCTTTGCGCTCGGATTGGTGTGCTGGTTGTTTGACCGTCCGCTTGAAAGCGCATTGCAACATCTCAAGACAAAATTTGCCAAGAAACCGGCTATTTTTGAAGCCAATGCCAAGGTGATACAGGCCGGATATGACTATGGTCACAATATACATGCGTCGGTATCGACCTACCGTATTGAATCGGAAGCAGCCCGTCCGGGCAAATATACCGACATCAATGGTAACACTGCCACGGCTTGGGGTTTGATAATGGCTTCGGAAAAGGCAGGTCGTCCGTTGTTCTTGGGCAGCTATCCTATTACTCCTGCAACCGACATCTTGCATGAACTTGCCAAGAGAAAGGATTTGGGAGTGAAGGCATGTCAAATGGAGGACGAGATAGCAGGCGTGTGCTCTGCAATAGGAGCATCGTTTGCCGGAAATCTTGCGGTGACATCAACCTCCGGACCGGGTCTCGCACTCAAGAGCGAGGGTATAGGTTTGGCTGTAATGGCCGAGTTGCCTTTGGTGGTTATCGACGTGCAACGTGGCGGTCCTTCAACCGGATTGCCCACCAAGACTGAGCAGACCGACCTCATGCAGGCTCTATACGGACGTAATGGCGAGTCTCCGGTTGCGGTAGTGGCTCCGGCGTCGCCTACCGACTGCTTTACAATGGCGTTTGAGGCGTGTCGCATTGCCGTTGAACACATGACACCTGTGGTGTTGCTCACCGATGCGTTTATTGGCAACGGCTCGTCGGCTTGGCGTGTTCCAGATGCCGATGAATATCCTGAGATACACCCGCGATATGTGCCTGAAGAATTGAAGGGCGCGTGGAAACCATATATGCGTGACGATAAAACCAAGGTGCGCTATTGGGCAATACCGGGAACAGAGGGCTGTGCCCATCGTCTCGGCGGACTTGAAAAGGACTATACTACCGGTGCGATATCAACCGATCCCGTAAATCACGAAAAAATGGTTTATACACGTAAGGAAAAAATTGAACGCATAGCCGATGATATACCGGCACTTGAAGTGTTGTGTGACGCTGATGCCGATACTCTTATTGTGGGCTGGGGTGGTACTTACGGACATATCTATACGGCAGCCGAGGAATTGTGTGCCGGCGGCAAGAGTGTGGCTTTTGCCCATTTCCGTTACATCAATCCGTTGCCGGCAAACACGGCCGAGGTGTTTGCACGTTATAAACGTGTGATTGTCGCAGAGTTGAATACCGGACAATTTGCCGATTATTTGCAGGCTAAATTCCCTGAAACCAAGATTGCGCGCATCAATAAAGTGCAAGGTCAGCCGTTCCTTGTGAGTGAGATTGTCGAAAACGTGACTAAAATAATGGAGGACTAAGACAATGGAAGAAACAAAATATACAGCAGCCAATTATAAGAGCGATCAGTCGGTACGTTGGTGTCCCGGCTGTGGCGACCATGCAATACTCAACTCGCTCCACAAGGCTATGGCAACTGTGGGTGTCGCTCCACACAAAACCGCTGTTATCTCGGGTATCGGTTGCAGCTCTCGTTTGCCATACTACATGAATACCTACGGATTTCACACTATACATGGTCGTGCGGCAGCTATTGCAACCGGCTTTAAGGTGGCAAATCCCGAAATGACCGTGTGGCAGATCTCGGGCGACGGTGACGGATTGGCAATCGGTGGCAATCACTTCATTCATGCCGTGCGTCGTAATATCGACATCAACATGCTGTTGCTCAACAATAAGATATACGGATTGACCAAGGGACAGTATTCTCCTACAAGCGATCGCGGTTTTGTTTCAAAGTCATCTCCTTACGGAACGACCGAAGATCCGTTTATTCCCGCCGAGTTGGTGTTTGGTGCGCGTGGTAATTTCTTTGCCCGCAGTATCGATGTGGAACTTGCCACTACACAAGAGGTTATGGTAGCAGCCGCTCAGCACAAGGGTGCATCGGTTGTGGAAATTTTGCAAAATTGCGTGATTTTCAACAACGGAATTCATAATTATATTACTGACAAGGAGTTCCGTGCCGATCGCACAATACATCTGCGCCATGGCGAAAAAATGGTTTTTGGCAAAGAGGGCGAAAAAGGTCTTGTGCAAGACGGATTCCTTTTGAAGGCTGTCGAGATTGGCAAGGACGGTTATACGCTTGATGACGTGCTTGTGCATGACGCACATTGCAAATCAAATTTCTTGCATCAACAATTGGCGATGATGGACGGTTATGAGTTGCCGTTGGCCGTTGGTGTGATACGCGATGTTGAGGGTTTGACCTATAATGAAGAAATCGATAAGCAGGTTGCCGAGGTTAAGGCAAAGAAAAATTTCTCTTGTCTGCGCGACATGATACTTGCCGGCGAGACTTGGGAAGTTAAGTAACATGTAGAAAAAACAACACAAAATTTGATATTTTGTCATAGTAATCAAGACCGGGGAGGCTGGGAAGTCCCCTTGGTCTTAATTTTATGTAACTTCTCGGTCGCAACCCCTTCCTGGTATTCCGTCACAAACCCCTCCGTCGCAAACCCCTTCCCGGCTCCGCCGGACTATGTTGCAGTGGGTCTCGCGACCGTGCACCGGCAAGCCGACTTGCACTGCTCGCCCACATGCGAGGCCTGCGGCGTTCCCCTATTTTGCTTTGCAAAACAGAGGCGGATTTTTTGCTCTTGTAAGCCTTTGTGAAATGATTTGGAATCCGAGAAATTTGGGAAACCAAGGAGCAAGTGTCCCTCTGTTTTGCGAAGCAAAATAGGGGGACGGGAATCGGCAGAATTGCCGATTCGGGCGGGGGTCAGTGTAGAAGAATAATATGGGCGGTGATTATAGGTCTATTTTTTTTGTGCGATTGCGTTGGGTAAAGCGCTTTTTGAAATGAATGAGGTTTAGATACCATTGACGTATTCGTGTCCAAAGAGCCGACGGTGCAACGTTCATATCGGTAGACAGTGGATCGACAAAGGTGGTAAGAGGTGCCTCGGCTTCGCCAAATTGCTCGGGGTATAGTACAACGAGGTTGTTGCGCGAGAAATAACGTTGCAAAAATCCGGGCATTGTGTCCATTTCTGGGGTAAATGATACAGAGGTGCGGCGAGCGCTGACAACGATAAACAGGTCATCGTCGAGAATGCGGTTGGCGAGCAATACAAAGTCGTCCCATTCTTCTACGTCACGAAACTCACTGCGTATCTGGTATTTTTCTTTGTGTAATACACCTCTTATGAGCGGTTTTGTCTCGGGGTGGCAACAGAAAATGATGCGACAGCCTATTTCACGGGCAAGATTGCCAACGCTCATTACCCAGTGTCGGAACCCAGTCTCATATTGGGCTTTGGAGGGAACAGACACGACGATGCGCGTAATGGTATTTAGCGGAATGAAGCAACGGCTTATCACAAGCATCTTGTTGGTCGATTTCAGCAGGTGGTCGATTTTTGAGCCGAAGAAACTGTCGATTACGGTTGTTTTGCGGTGCATACCGAGTATTACTTCGGTTATGTCGCGTTCTTCTATCGTGTTAAGTATGCCTGTAGCTGTGCTCATGTCATATCGCTCTATGGGGGTGATAGCCGCATCGACACTTGCACCTGACTTCTGGGCGAGGTCAAGAGAGTTGCGCCCCAATGCTCTGGAGCTTGCCGAGTTGTCGTTGCGCACGTGTAGTGCATAAAGATTGTTCTCGCCTGTATTGTTGCGCATCATGAGTGCAAGCTCGATGAGTGTTTGTGCTGTAATGGGATTGGCAACGGGAATGAGCATATTGGATACTCGCCGATGAGGTGTTTTCTCTTCGGTGTTGTCATCTTCAAGCATTTTTATTTTAATCTTGGCGGCAGCTCCCGATGTGACTATTGGAGCCAAGGCGCATGTGACGAGAATCATGAGCACAGTGCCGTTGAGCACAGTCTCATTCATCATGCGCTGTCCGTCGGGCATAATCATGTTGTATCCGATTGTTACAACGGCAAGAGCCACAGCAGTGTGGGCAGTTGACAGCCCAAACAGGATTTTACGCTCTTGGTTGTGCATACGGTATATTTTCTGAGCAATCCATGCGGCAAGCCATTTGCTGACGATTGCTACCACAATCATGTTTAGTGCGACATAGATTGTGTCGATATTTGTGATTACTTTTACATTTATCATCATTCCTACCCCTATCAGGAAGTAGGGAATGAAAATTGCGTTTCCTACAAATTCGATGCGGCTCATGAGCGGGGAGGCGTTTGGTACATATCTGTTCAGTACCAGCCCGGCAAAGAAAGCTCCGAGCACGGCTTCAAGCCCGATGATTTGTGCAAACCATGCGGCGAGGAAGACGAGAGCCATCATATACACATATTGGGTGACTTTGTCGCTGTAGTTTTTAAGGAACCAGCGGGTGAGCCTCGGGTATATATAGAGGATTATCAAACAGTATATAGCCAGTTCGATTACAAGACGCAACAGATCGAGCGGGTTGAATTCTCCTGTTTTGTGAATGTTTACCGCTGCTGCAAGCACAAGCAATGACCCGATTACAGCTATTATTGTGCCTACAATGGCAATGAGTACGGCCGGATTTTTTGTAATGCCAAAACGAGCCGTGACGGGGTAGGCGATGAGTGTGTGGGAGGCATACATCGAAGCGAGCAACACCGATGTGACGATGTCCATGTCGAGTAGGTATATGCTTGCAACTGTACCGATTATCATTGGCATCAGGAATGTGAGTAATCCAAATACCATGCCTCGGCGCAGATTGAGCTTCAGGTGGTACATGTCAATTTCGATGCCGGACA
>CAZBUT010000042.1:0-9335 GCA_964495165.1 uncultured Muribaculaceae bacterium
TTGCCGGAACCGATGCCGGTGCAGTCATGCAAAATATATATCTGTGGTGTGCTGCAAATGGTGTAGGTACCGTTACACGTGGCAGTTTTGACGCTGATGCATTGTCAAAGGCTTTGCGCCTTGACGCAAACAAGCGCATCATTCTTGTGCAGACGGTAGGATATTGACCGATATAAACCTTTTTGATGAAGAAATCGGCGGTTTATATAGTGTGTGGACTCATTGTCGTAGTGATGTTGTCGATAGATCGTGTGAAATCGGCTGAACCCGATGACACCGGCTGGGAGTCGGCATTTTGCGACGCCGACACGTTTAACCGTTATACCATACATTTTGATTCCATGCCCGACGGCGGTCGCAAGTTGCGCACATTTTTCCGCGGATCTTACGGTCGCGAGTTTGACGATAAAAATGATGTGCATTTGGAAGCGGCTACCGCAATCGGCATAGAGCCTATAACCGATCTTGCATCGGTGTGGAATCTGCGTCGTCCCATAGTGAAAATAGAGTCGTGTCGGGAATATTACCTTGACAGCCTGACACATTCATATCCCTATCTTGTGCCGGAAGCAGCCACGTTACTTAAAGAGATAGGACAGCGGTTTAATGACAGCTTGGCCTCCCGCGGAGGCGGATATTACCGCATAAAAGTAACAAGTGTGTTGCGCACACCGGCAATGATAGCGCGATTGCGCCGTCGCAACCGCAATGCGACAAAATCGTCGGCACACCAGTATGGCACTACATTTGACATCGGTTACAGCAAATTTATCTGCGACTCGGTGAATATCCCGCGCACACAAGCCGATTTGAAAGCATTGCTCGGCGAAGTGTTGCAAGACTTGCGAGAAGAAGGTCGTTGTTATGTGAAACATGAACGCCGGCAAGGTTGTTTCCATATCACTACGCGCAAATAACCCCATATCTAATCCCAAAACAGCATTATGGAAGAAAAACAGAAAAAAGAGAAACAGAAAAGCAAGAGCGTTTTGAAACGCACGCTCAAAGTCTTGTCTTGGATTTGCGTGAGTCTGATACTGATTCTTGTGCTGCTGTTGGGAGCGGTGGTGTGGATATTCACGCCTGAACGGCTCACTCCTATAGTCGAGCGTTACGCCAATGAATATGTCAATGCCAAAGTAGATGTAGGTCGTGTTGAATTGACATTTTGGAAAACCTTCCCGCAATTGCGTGTCGATGTTGACAGCGTTGCCATTGTGAGCAATGGATTTTCAGGATTGGATAATGGCAAGCGGGCATCACTTCCGGTCAATGCCGATTCGTTGCTGACGCTGTCGCATTTTCATGGCGGAGTTAATGTTGTTGCGTTGCTGTTGGGTAAAATAGAGGTATATGAAGTTGAATTGCGCCGACCGATGATTAATCTTGTGCAATACAATGACTCGATAAGCAATTTTGATATTGTCCCGCCTTCCGAGCCGGATACGGCGGTAGCGGAATCTTCGGGGTTGCCCGACTTGTCGATTGCCCGTTTTGCGATAGTTGACGCGTTGCCTATAACATATACTTCGGTTGCCGATAGTTTGAATGTGGGTGTCACATTGGGGGTGACATATCTTGACGGTAATGATGCTCCGCAATATGAAATAGCTCTTAATGGAGACGCAAAAGCGTTGTTGCCTCCTGCAATAGTAGAGGCAAATCTGCCAATCGGGCTGAATGGAAATATCCAGTGGAGTCCGGCAGAACCATACGTTGTGTCTATGCATGATTTTGCAATCGATATAGCCGAATTGCATAGCACACTCGATGCTACGGTCGATATGACCGGGGATATGATAGTCAAGGAACTTGATTTTAAAATACACGGGTTGCCTATATCGGCTGTGTTGGCGCATATCCCGGCAGAATACAGAGTGCCGGCGATTGAAAATATAAACACCGATCTCATTGTTAATGCCGGTGTCACGTTGTCGCAACCATATAATTTAATGTCCGATGCGTTGCCTACGGCTGCGGTGTCGGTGGAATTGCCTGAAGGTAAACTGCAATTTGGCAAGCATCACAAGCCTCTGAATATAAGTGCCGACATAAGAGCTGACCTTAATGGTCATGATCTTAATGCTTCGACAATTAATGTGAAATCGTTTGCCATTAACGGAGTGAGCATAGATGTGAATCTTGACGGTACATTCTCGTCATTGATAAATGACCCTGCCGTGAATGCCAATTTTAAAGGCAAACTCACTTTTGATAATCTCCCTCCAATCATATTAAATCGTATTCCGGGTGAAATACGAGGCAATCTCACTGCCGATGCCAAAATAAAATTACGGCAAAGCCAGTTGAGCCGCACCCGATTCCATAAAGTGAAAGTGTCGGGAACTATGGCGTTACATGATTTTACATATACCGACTCTGCCACTGACTTCTATACCCGTGAAACGGTCTTCGAGTTTGGTACAAGCAATAGTTTTGTTACGGCCAAACACAGTGTGGATTCGTTGCTCACGGCATCAATAAAGGTTGACACTGCCCGGGTCGTTTATAGCGGAACACGTATCGTGGTCGGCAATTTCAAGGCGGGTGTAGGGTGCAAGAATATAGCTTCAAGCATTGATTCCACTCAGGTTAATCCCATTGGAGCGACAATCAGAGCCGACAGGGTTAATTTCCATTCATCCGATTCAACCCGAATACGCCTGCGCGATATAAGGTGTTATGCATCACTGCGCCGATTCCGGCAGGAGGCAAAGATACCCGAACTTAAACTTGTTGTCGATGCAAAACACATAAGCTATGGCGACAATCTGAATCGCATGAATTTGAGAGAAGGGAATATCAATGTAACCGCCCATATAAAAAAGCGTAAACAGATGAGCGCCCGCATGAAAGCGCGCTATGATTCGGTAGCTCAGCTTCACCCCGATTTGGCTCCTGACTCGATATATAAATTGGCTCGTGCAACGATGCGCCGCAATCGTGCGAGTGCCGCGACAGTCGATAACGACAAGGAGATAATGGATTTTGCGCTTGACAATTCGACAAAGGAATTGTTGCGCCGGTGGAATGTACATGGAACTATTGCAGCTAAGCGAGGCCGATTGTTCACGCCATATTTCCCGTTGCGTAATACGTTGAAAAATGTGAACATCGATTTCACGACCGACAGCCTGTTGCTGAACAATATAGGGTACACGGTGGGAAGAAGCGACTTCTTGATTAACGGTTCGATAAGGAATATAAGCCGTGCGTTGACTTCACGCCGAGGTGCGCCGTTGTATATCGATTTCAGTGTGAGGAGCGATACGGTTGATGTCAACCAGATTGCTGAAGCGGTTTTTGCCGGAGCTGCTTTCTCTGAAAAGGCTGGCAAAAACACGTTGGCGATAGCCAATATCGAGGACGAAGACAGCATACAATCGGCACTTGACCAATTGCAGGATACGGCGCAAGCGGCCGCTGTGCTTGTCCCGACCAATATCGAAGCTACAATAAGGCTTAGAGCGCACAATGTTATTTATGCCGACATGTTGTTGAAAAAGATGCGTGGCATAATAATGATGAAAGAGGGTGCTCTCAATATGCATAATCTCACGGCTTCTACCGACATCGGTACTATGGGACTGTCGGCGTTATATACTGCACCGTCAAAAAAAGACCTGAGTTTCGGATTTGGTTTGCAGATAAAAGATTTGCAGTTAAATAAATTCATCAACATGATGCCGGCCGTCGATTCGTTGATGCCTATGCTCAAAAATTTCGAGGGCATAATCGATGCCGATATTGCTGCAACGACACAAATAGACACGGCAATGAACTTTGTCTTGCCTACTCTCAATGCCGCCATTAAATTGCACGGTGACAGTCTTGTTTTGCTTGATGCCGATACATTCAAGTCGTTATCAAAGTGGCTTATGTTCAAGAATAAGAAGCGCAACATGATTGATAATATGACAGTTGAGATTCTTGTTGAAAACTCAATGCTTGAACTATTCCCGTTTATGTTTGACATTGACCGATACCGCCTTGGCATAATGGGAAGCAACGATATGGCGTTTAATTTCAATTATCATGTGTCGGTGCTTAAATCTCCATTGCCATTTAAATTCGGACTGACGGTTTCTGGTAATGCCGATGATATGAAAATACGCGTTGGTAAAGCCAAGTTCAAAGAGAAAATGGACGGAGAGCGTGTGGCGATTGTCGATACGACACGTGTCAATCTCTTGAAACAGATTGAAAATGTGTTCCGTCGCGGTGTGAACACAGCCCGATTGGGAAATCTTGAAGTGAACCGCAGCCAAGTGGGGCAGGGCATAGAATCGTTTGATGCCGTCTCCGACACAATTTCGCGTGCCGATTCGCTGATGTTGATAAAAGAGGGCATTTTGCCGGCGCCGGTCGATACGGTGGTAACTTCTGAGGCTGTTGATAAAAAACAAAAACGTAAATGACATTTATCCCGATAATAGAATCCTTTTTAAGAAAACGGCATTATAAATCGGTGCAACCGATTGCCGCCTTGATAGATATGGACGGTACGTTGTATGACTCCATGGGTAATCATGCCCGAGCATGGCAACGTATGGTTGCTGAATTAGGCATAGACTGTTCCTATGAGGAGTTTTTCATGCATGAAGGGCGAACGGGGGCGGCTACAATCGATATAATATTTCAGCGGGTCTACGGCAGAAAGGCGACAAAAGAGGAACATGAAAAATATTATCATCGCAAGACGGTGTATTTCAGTGAAATGCCTCCTGTTGAGGTTATGCCCGGCGCGCAAGACATGATTGGCACGCTCATGGAGACGGGGGTAAGGCGCGTGCTTGTCACCGGCTCGGGTCAAAATTCTTTGATTAATCGCCTTGATACTGATTTTCCGGGTGCTTTTACATCTGAATTGCGCGTTACATCTCGAGATGTAACCAATGGGAAGCCCCATCCCGAACCCTATATAAGAGCAATGCAACTTGCCCGGGTGCGTCCGTCGCAATGTATCGCAATCGAAAACGCTCCGCTTGGAGTGAAATCGGCGGTTGATGCCGGTGCATTTACGATAGCTGTCACCACAGGCCCTATACCGCGTCATGAAATGGAGCGTGCCGGTGCCACGGTGATATTCTCATCTATGAAAGAATGTGCCGAGAATATACATATATTATTATATGAACTTCTCTCAACCTCAATTGAATAAGATTTATGAAACATCAAGATTTGATATTTACCAATTCTGTAGCGCAAGCGATTGATTCCCTTGCCCAATCGATTGCGGCACCGAGTGTGTTTGTGCTTGTCGATGTCAATACCGAAATGCATGTGTTGCCAAAGCTGAAGGCTGAGTCAAAAACCATTGCCGGGGCGTCAGTAATCACGATGAAAGCCGGTGACGCAAACAAAAATCTCGACTCGCTGGCTTATATCTGGAAACGGCTGTGTGACGGCGGTGCTACCCGCAAGTCTTTGCTGATAAACCTTGGCGGTGGAGTAGTCACTGATATTGGCGCTTTTGCCGGAGCTACATTCAAGCGTGGTATTCGTTTTATAAATGTGCCTACAACACTGCTTGCGGCGGTAGATGCAGCGGTAGGCGGCAAAACCGGAATAAATTTTAACGGGCTGAAAAATGAGATCGGTGCATTTCGAGAGGCCGATGCGGTTGTGATATCGACGGCGTTTTTCTCTACATTGCATCGCGAAGAATTGCTGTCGGGTTATGCCGAGATGCTCAAACACGGTCTCATATCCGACAAAGATTGCTACAACCGTTTGCTTGCCTATGATATTTCGGCGAGCGACGACAGCAAGCATCTGCTCTCTTTGCTGGAAGAATCGGTGAATGTGAAACGGCGCATCGTTGAGGAGGATCCCACCGAAAAAGGGATACGCCGGGCCTTGAATCTCGGACACACGGCAGGTCATGCCTTTGAGTCGTTGGCATTGAGCCGTAAATCACCCGTTCCGCATGGCTATGCTGTGGCATGGGGCTTGGTAGTGGAACTGGTGCTGTCTCACATGAAATTGGGCTTTCCCTCGGGCGAGTTGCATCGTTTTGCAGGTTATGTATATGAAAACTATGAGCCAATCGACATCACGTGTGATGATTATCCCGATTTGCTTGAACTGATGCACCACGACAAGAAAAATGAATCGACAGAGATAAATTTCACGTTGCTCGATGATGTTGGACGCATTCATATCGATTGCGTGGCTTCTGAAGATGAGATACGTGCGGCTCTTGATATTTTCCGTGATTTGTTGCATATATAAATAATGTAAAACGGTTGGACACGAGATGAGATATAATGTTATATTTATAGATGATGAATGGGAAACCTCATCAGAGTTTATCAAGACGTGTAGTGAATTGCATGATATAGATATTGTGCCGTTTCGCACCCGCCGGTCCGGAATCGAAGAGCTTAAACGCAATTTTGACAAATGGGACGCTGTGCTTATCGATGCGCAAATATATGATGAAACCGAAAATGAAGAACCTCGGTTGACCGGTTTGCAAAATGCCGTAAAGTGTATCGAACAACTGAAAACGAGGCGCAATATCCCTTACTTTGTCGTGACCGGGCAGAAAGAGCTGGCGGCTGATAAAACATTCCGGCAGATATATGGGAAATTCTATATGAAAGGGGGCGATGATGCCCGTCTCATAGAGGATATGAAACGTGCGATAGAGGAAGAACCTGAACGTCAGGTGGAATATCTGTACCAAAGCGCGTTTGACGCATTGGAGAGTCTGTCGCCCGATGATAGCGAATGCCGGTATATCTTGAGAAAAATTTTGCTGGTGATGCATTTTCCCGATGAGGATGCCGATTTTGACCCCAAAGTCCATTTCAACAGATTGAGACAATTGGCCGAATATGTTTTCCTCGCGTGCCGGCGCGTCGCCATTATACCGGAGGAATGTTTTCCCGATGATGTGGTTAATTTAAACCAATGTTCATTGTTTGTCGCCGGGAAAAATGCGAAATATGCAGGGGTGAGGTATGGAAACCCTAACGAAAGGATAGTGCCGCGACACATCGAAAATATTTTGTTCTCTGTGATTGAATTTGGGAATAAAGGCTCTCATGTCGTTAAAAACAAAAACTTCGGCAATATCTCGGCTCAGTATATGCTTTTCGGATTGACATTGCAAATGTGCTACGTGATACGCTGGTTCAGAGATTATATCGATTTACACAGAGATGTGAATGCCAACAGACGCAAAATTTTTTACCTGAGGTGATCGGGCATGAAGCAACGCCAGTCAAATATGGAATTGTTGCGCATTGTGAGTATCATCATGGTGCTTGCTGTGCATCTCGACGGTGCGTCGCTCGGATTGCCTGCTCCGTCGGGTGATATTTCCGAAGTTTCGGCTCGCGACTGGTGGTGTCTTGCCGTGGAGAGCATTACGATTATCGGTGTCAATTGTTTTACTCTCATTTCGGGTTATTTCGGTATAAAGGCATCGTGGCGTGGTTTCCTGAAATTCTCGGCTACATGTTTGTTCTATTCGCTCGGCATATATATCGGCCTGATTGTAACCGGGCTGTTGCAATGGAGTTGGAGCGATTTTGCCGATTCATTGATGATATTTTCCCATACCGATTTGTGGTATGTCCCGGCCTATTTGGGAGTGTATATACTCAGTCCGTTGCTCAATGCAGCCACAGAGGGTCTTGGGCAAAAACGGTTTGCGTGGACTCTTGCAGCATTTGTCTTGTTTAATCTCTATTGCGGCTGGTGGTGGGGCGGCGAGTTCAATGCCAATGGCTATACGGTAGTCCACTTGACGATGATGTATCTTATCGGCAGGTATATTTATCGCTATGGAGAAGGCATGGCGCGATGTGTCGTGAGTGGACGGGTATGGCTGTCGGTTTATGCCGTGGTGTCGGTTTTTATTACAATACAGGCCGTGTATTGCGACTTGATACACACGTTTGCCTATAATTCTCCGTTGGTGATGCTTTCATCGATTGCTTTCTTTATGTTGTTTACGACGATTAAAATAAACAGTCGGTTCATCAATGTATTGGCAACTTCGGCGTTTGCGGTGTATCTGTTGCATAAAAATCCCTATGTTTGGGGCAATATAATAAAACCGTTGTCGATTTATGTGTGGGATAATTTTACGTTGTGGCAGTTTACCGCATTTGTGATAGTGTTTATTGTTCTGATTTACTTAATTACTTTCCTGATTGACCGATTGCGCATTTTCTTGCTTTCAAAACTGTTGCCGAAATGATGCAAAGAGTTGGCGGGTTGAATAGTTTTCGCTAAATTTGCGTAAAAATTATCATAATGGATATAAAACAATCAATGCGCGAGATTCTCGATGCCGAGAGCAAAGCGATTTCAAATATACCCGTGACCGATGACTATGAGCGTGCCGTTGATGCGATTATAGAGCATGTGCATAAGCGTGGCGGCAAGTTGGTGACTTCGGGAATGGGGAAGGCCGGTCAGATTGCAATGAATATTGCTACCACATTCTGTTCGACAGGCACTCCGGCGGTAAATCTGCACCCGAGTGAGGCTCAACATGGCGATCTCGGGGTGTTGCAACCCAACGATATAATGTTGCTCATCTCCAATTCGGGCAAAACTCGCGAGATAATCGACCTTGTGAAACTTGCCCGCAATCTCTATAGTAAGCTGCCGCTTATTGTTATAACCGGAAATAATGAGAGCGAATTGGCTGAAATGGCCGATATGACACTCTATACCGGCGGTTCGCCTGAGGTGTGTCCGCTTGGGCTTACACCTACAACCTCCACGACGATGATGACCGTTATCGGAGATGTGCTGGTAGTGAATGTCATGCGTAAAACAGCCTTTACAAAGGCTCAATATGCATTGCGCCATCACGGCGGTTATCTTGGAGACAAGTCGCGTGCCGAGAAATAACAATAGAAGTTCCCTATAATTACTGAAACAGTTTCTTTTAGATATGTCTACATCACTAAGTAACGGTGCTCCCTCGGGAGCTCTTCCCAAAGTAGAAAATATGAGGGTGGCGATTGTTGCCGCCGAATGGAACGGACACATAACCAAGGCATTGACCGACGGGGCTTTGGACGTTTTTAAGCGTGAAGGATTTTCCGATGATGATATTGAGGTGTTTCATGTGCCGGGAGCCGTGGAACTTACATTTGCCGCCTCACAACTCATCGAGACCGGTAATTTTGATGCAGTGATAGTGTTTGGTTGCGTTATTAGAGGCGGAACACCCCATTTTGATTATGTGTGTCAAAGCGTGACGCAAGGAATTACAGCGTTAAATGCCGACTGTGATACTCCTGTGATATTCGGCGTGTTAACCGTTGATTGTGAGCAAGATGCGCTCGATCGCGCCGGCGGTTGCC
>CAZBUT010000043.1:0-9281 GCA_964495165.1 uncultured Muribaculaceae bacterium
ATGAATTTTTAAAATTGTTTACGTTCGAAAATAATGCTGCGGATTTTAGGTTAATGTCAAAAACTTTTTCATGTTATTTTTCTTTTTTATGTTTCAATTATAGCAAGTTACCTACAAAGATAATGCTTTATTACGAATCCGAACGATTTAAACAGAGCCAATATTGTCCAGAGGGTTTAATGACACCACGCAATATGACCGGTAATGCAAAGGAATGCACTGTAACAGATGCAAAATGTGCAGTAAAATATCACTACACGTATTTTATTTCGCTCGTTTGTTGTATCTTTGTGACAACAAACCGTAATTTATCACTAAAATCATTAATATGCAAAGGAATCAAAAAGAAGTAGAGCTTGTTGACTCACAAGACCCTACAGAACTTCCGGAAAACGCGTTTCGTGAACTTGCCGACGGTGAAGAATATCGTCCGGTGATGCACCCTACCCGTTCTTACAAGGAAGTCACCCCCTATTCAGTCACAATGGGACTTATATTGGCTGTTATATTCAGTGCAGCAGCAGCCTATCTCGGTTTAAAAGTAGGTCAGGTATTTGAAGCGGCTATCCCCATTGCCATTATCGCAGTCGGCTTGTCGGGTGCTTTGAAAAAAGACAATCCGCTCGGTCAAAATGTCATTATCCAATCGATAGGAGCATGTTCAGGCGTAATTGTGGCAGGCGCAATTTTCACCTTGCCGGCTCTATACATTTTGCAAGCAAAATATCCTGAAATCACCGTTAATTTCTTGCAGATATTTCTAAGTTCATTGCTCGGCGGTGTACTCGGTATATTGTTCTTCATACCATTCCGCAAGTACTTCGTTAAAGACATGCATGGCAAATACCCGTTCCCCGAAGCTACAGCCACAACACAAGTACTTGTGAGCGCACAGGCAAAAGGCAATGGCGGTCAGGCAAAAACACTTGTTATAGCATCGCTCATTGGCGGTATTTATGATTATGTCGTAGCAACATTTGGCTGGTGGGCAGAGACAATCACCTCAACAGCTTCGGCCTGGGGTACAGCTCTTGCCGAAAAAACAAAATTGGTATTTAGCTGCAACTCAGGAGCCGCTTTGCTCGGTCTCGGCTACATCGTAGGTCTAAAATATGCATTTGTTATATTTGCTGGCTCTATCTTTGTATGGTGGGTTATCATTCCACTTATGGGTACATACGGAGATCCGGCAATAGCAGCCATGTCGCCCAATGCCATTTTCAGCGACTACGCCCGCCTCATCGGCATCGGCGGTATTGCAATGGCCGGAGTGATAGGCATTGTCAAGTCTTGGCCCATTATACGTCAGGCAGTAGGACTCGCAGGTCGTGAATTTAAAGGAGGAGCCGACGGGGCAAAACAAATACGCTGGCAACTCGACATATCAATGAAACATGTCGTATTTTTCATTGCATTGGCATTAATCGTTGTTTTGGCATTTTTCTGGCTCGGAGTTATCAACACTTTATGGCAAGCACTTGTAGCGTGGGTAGTTGTGGCTGTAATCTCATTCCTGTTTACCACAGTGGCAGCCAATGCGATAGCAATCGTTGGTTCAAACCCGGTATCGGGCATGACATTGATGACCCTCATCGTTGCATCGGCAATATTTGTTGCAATCGGACTAAGCGGCACATCAGGTATTGTAGCGGCCATGATTATCGGAGGTGTTGTGTGTACAGCACTCTCAATGGCCGGCGGTTTTGTCACTGACTTGAAAATCGGTTATTGGCTCGGCTCTACCCCTAAAAAACAAGAATCATGGAAATTCCTTGGCACTCTTGTTTCTGCAGCTACCGTAGGTGGTGTCATACTCGTATTGAATGAGGTTTACGGATTTACCGGCGAAGACGCTCTTGTCGCTCCTCAAGCCAATGCAATGGCCAAAGTCATCGAGCCATTGATGATGGGGGGCGAGACACCTTGGATTTTGTACATGGTAGGAGCAATTTTGGCTCTTATACTCAATTGGTTGGGAGTACCGGCATTGGCATTCTGCTTAGGCATGTTCATTCCACTGCCATTGAATACCCCGATGCTTGTGGGCGGTGCAATATCATATTTCGTTGCCAAGAGTTCAAAAGATAAAGAGACAAGCAATGCACGCCAAGAACGCGGCACTCTCATTTCGTCAGGACTCATTGCCGGCGGTGCCTTATTTGGTGTGTTTGCAGCATTGACACGCTTCATCGGATTTGAATATACCAATCCGCTATCCGATTCCTTGACACAAGTGCTTGGAATCGCGATGTATGCACTTCTCATCATTTATCTGTATTGGGACAGCACTCGCGCTAAAAAACTTAAAGGATAACCTAATCTTGGAATTTTGAAAAGTTCCTTGAACTGTTTGACATTGAAATTACCTCTCATTCATAGAGAAATACTTGCACTGTCCATTCCTGCAATCATAACCAACATCACCACCCCTCTTCTGGGGTTGGTTGATGTTGCTATAACAGGACACATGGGCAGTGCGGTGTATATCGCCGCAATAGCAATCGGTGGCAGCATGTTCAACCTGATATATTGGCTGTTTGCTTTTTTGCGTATGGGCACAAGCGGCATCACAGCCCAAGCATTCGGTGCCAACGACCACCGGGAGACATCACTCACTCTTTACCGATCGCTACTGACAGCCTCGCTGATCGGTATTGCAATGATTGCATTGCATTATCCCATGGGACACCTTCTTTTACGTTTTCTCAACCCCGAAAACGACGTCACGGCAATTGCCTGGCTGTACTTCTCTATCGGGATATGGGGTGCACCGGCATTTCTTGGCACATTTGCCCTGTCGGGCTGGTTTCTCGGAATGCAAGACTCCAAAGCGGCGATGTATGTATCGATTGTCATAAACATCTCCAACATAACACTCAGTCTGATATTTGTATATGTACTTAATTACGGCATTGCGGGAGTGGCTGCCGGCACTCTCGCGTCTCAATGGATAGGTTTTGCCACCGGACTATTGCTATGTCGCCGCAAACGTTACCGACTGCAACGCTTCGCTATCGGCTCTATCATCCATTGGCGCAAAATGCAACGTTTTTTCTCAGTAAACATAGATATATTTTTCCGCACTATGTGCCTTGTTGCCGTAACGCTGTGGTTTATTAGAGCCGGAGCCGGGCAAAGCAGTGTTATTCTATCGGTAAACACATTGTTGATGCAATTGTTTCTTCTATTCTCATATTTCATGGACGGATTTGCCTTTGCCGGCGAAGCTCTCACAGGTCGATTCATCGGCGAACAAAACAATATGAGATTGCGTCAGTGCATAAAAACCCTCATGCTGTGGGGTATCGTCATATCGGTGTTATTCACTGCTATTTATGCCGTCGGTGGTGAGGAGTTCCTGCATTTATTGAGTTCTGACAATGCTGTAATAACTGCATCTTCCGATTACTTTTGGTGGGCAGTGGCAATACCGCTATCAGGATTTGTCGCCTTTACATGGGACGGCATATTCATAGGCGCAACTCAAACAAGAGCCTTGCTCTTATCTATGGCAACTGCGGCCGTGGTATTTTTCGCTCTTTATTTCCGGCTCTTTGGAGAATACAAAAACCATGCTCTATGGCTTGCATTTATATGCTATCTCATAACCCGTGGAGTGATTTTGTCTTTCGCTGCAAAAAGATTCAACACCACTCCATAGCGACCTCACTGCGTCATTCTCTATAATATACACGTTTTACCCGGGTCGAGATTGACGTAAGCACCTCGTAAGGTATCGTTCCAAGCTTGTCGGACAACTCTATCACAGAAATATTGTCACCAAATATTTCAACCGAATCTCCTACCTCACATGCTACATCGGTCACATCGATCATGCAAGCGTCCATACATATATTGCCAACCGTAGGGCAACGATGCCCGTTGACAAACATAGATGCATTTCCATTACCAAGATGACGGTTAAGCCCGTCGGCATATCCAATGGGGATTGTTGCAATGCGTGATTGTCGTGACAGCACACCTTTGCGCGAATATCCTATCGTTGTTCCGGCCTCCCACTCTTTTATTGATATAATCACAGAATGCAATGACGATACGGGATGCAGGTTTGAATGCAATTCACCCGGCAATACAGGTATGCCATACAAACAGATACCAAGACGCACCATATCACACTGATGTTGCGGGAAGCGTGCGATTCCGGCAGAATTTAAAATATGACGTAAAATGTGATGATTAAATCCCGATTGCAACATGTCACAGCATCGGTCAAATACTTCAAATTGCCCTTCCGTGTAATCGTCCATATCAAGACAATCGGCAGTTGCAAGATGAGAAAAGACCGACCGAGGAGATATAGCAGTCTGTCCCACCAGCACCGACACTAATTCAGGTATATCTTTTTCCAAAAAGCCCAAACGATGCATTCCGGTATCAAGTTTGATATGCACCGGATAATCGGTTATGCCATATTTTTCAGCCTCATGTATGATTTCGTGCAACATCTCAAAGCTATAAATCTCAGGCTCAAGATTGTAAGAGAATAAAGCCTTATAATTTACCACCTTGGGATTAAGCACCATTATAGGCATGGTGATTCCACCTTGGCGCAACTCGACGCCTTCATCGTGCGCCGCCACAGCGATATAAGCGGCTCCTTGCGACTGCAATGTCTTTGCAAGTTCATAGGAACCTGCGCCATACCCCGAAGCCTTGAGCATACACACGATGCCGGTTTCAGGCTTAACTTTAGCCCTGAATGTATTGAAATTATGGATTAGTGCGTCGAGATTAACCTCCAAAACAGTCTCATGCTGACGAGCCTCAAATGCTTCTATAATTCCGGCAAAATTAAATTGAGACGCGCCTTTTACCAATATCAAAGCGTTACCAAAATCACTCGCACTCATTGACGACAAAAACTCGTCGGTAGATGTAAAAAACAATGCATTTTCATCAAAATACCTGCTGTGTTTTGATATATCTGCACCTATTCCCACAAATCGGTCTATGCGGTTCTGGCGCAACAATTTTGCAACTTTTTTATAGAGATCCGCAGCATCGGCGGTCTCATGCATAACATCACTCAAAATCACAACACGCGATTGTGATGACGACGCTCTGCGATTCATGAAATCAAGAGCCGGACTGAGCGAATGCAGGTCAGATGTATATGAATCATAAATCAACGAACAGCCATTGACCCCCTCGATCACATCCAATCGTGTACCAACGTGTACAAGTTTTGCCATACGTTGGGCTATTACATCTGAGGGACAGCCTAAATATAACATCACAGCAAGGCAATGTATGGCATTTTCTATATCGGAGTCAGATGTAAATGGGATTACAAAATTTCCGTCGATGTGCAAATAGGCATAGTCTATGCGTGTGCTGTCGTGATCCCGTGACACATTTGAAATAAACAATGGGCGATCGCTGTCATGTCGCGACCAGGCAATCTCTTTTACTGTCGTTCCCGAAGACTCGATTACCTCACAAATGAGCTTATCATCGCCATTGTAAATCACGCAGTCGCAATCTCTGAACAGAGCGACCTTTTCTTCACATTTTGAATGCTTTGAGTCAAAACCCTCATGATGTTCATCGCCAATATTTGTGATTATACCAAGATTGGGGTGTATCATGGATTGAAGCGAGACCATTTCTTGCGGACGGGAAATTCCTGCTTCAAAAATACCCAATTCAGTATCTTCGTTCATTTCCCATATCGACAACGGGACTCCTATCTGGGAATTATAACTGCGAGGGCTTCGCACTATATTAAAATCGTTCTGCAACAATTGATACAGCCACTCCTTCACAGTAGTTTTTCCTCGACTGCCGGTGATTCCCACGACTGGCACATCAAAGGCCAATCTGTGTTCACGCGCTATTGTCTGTAATGCCCGAGTAACATCAGGCACAACCAAAATATTGCAATCATCTTGTGTCTGCAACGATTGCGGGATATATTCCACAACAAAATTACGCACGCCACGATCATAAAGGCTCTGCAAATATCTGTGCCCGTCATTATTGCGAGTGCGCAACGCAAAAAACAGAGCCTCCGACCCTTCGGTTAATGATCGGCTATCGGTAAGCAACGTTATAATTTCCATTAAAGGAAAATCAGGACGAGGCAACTTCAGAATATCAGCTATTCGGGAAATTGTATAGCTCATTTTATTGGAACTGTTTCATTAATATATTGTTTACAGCCTGCTCAAGAAATGGGTAAACCGACAACATCGTGTCTTTTATTTTCAACGTCTCACTATTAAAACGTTCGATTGCCGCAACATCATCGGTCATGGGTCTATGCTGCAACCGCTTGGTCAGTTTTTCACACTCCCCTGCCAATTTTATGGTTTCATCACTGAAAAACGACTTGGCAAATAATTCATAGATATAATCTACCGCAACCTCCGACGGGTGAGTCATATCCGATGCATAAAAACGATAATCTCGCAAATCATCGATCAATATCTCATAGGCAGGGAAATATATAATGTCGGGAAAAATACGGCAAAGGAGGTCTATCGCGAGCAACAATATCGATTTGCTTAATTGATTGCCATGCGCTCCGTCGGCAAGATGTCGTATCGGGCTGACAGTAAATACAATCCTAAGCTTGTCGTTATATTGTCGCAATCGTTCGATTATCCAAGTCCACAATTGAACAATCTCCTCTACCGAGAGGCATCTCCTTATAAACTTGTCGGCAGGCAGCTTATGGCAATTTGACACCACCATACCACTCTCGGCATGTGTAAAAACATAAGACGTGCCAAAGGTTACAAACAGCACCGATGCGCTACGCAATACCTGAGCCGACAATCCGATTCCTTGATTTATGCGGTTAAGCACAACGTCACGGTCTCGTCCTGAAAACGAAGAATGATGACTAAAGCTGTGAAAACGCCCGTCATATTCAAATATATCGTTCTCGCCAAACGTCCGCGATTCGATTATATCTGACAATGAAGATGCAATACTTGCCGGATTGTAGAGCGTGCCAAAGGGGTTCACCAATACATCAAAAAGTCCGGCGCGCAACCGTCCTCCGATATTGTCGCTGAAGCAAGATCCCATAAAAACGACAGGGGAACCATGAGCAATCAGATTTTTATGATTAAGAGGCTTTATCTCGGTGCGTAATTTCATATCAATACATCATATAATCAATCGACAGCACTTGAAATTCCGTACGTCGGTTTATCTGGTCGGCAATCTCTTGATCCTCGGGAGTGAGCGCGATAACATAATCCTCATTCAAAACATCACCTTCTTTAAATTGCGGATATTCTCTCGCCAGCTTCTTGGTGATTGTTTTCGGTCGTGACTCGCCATATCCTTGATACTGTAATCGGTCGGCACTGATACCGGCTTTAATCAAATAGTCAATCACCGATTTTGCACGGCGGTGTGACAAGTCAAGATTATAGTCATCAGAGCCCTTGCGATCGGTGTGAGACGCCATTTCAATAGTAACGTTGGGATTGTCGCGCAACAATTGCGCCATTTCATCGAGTGCAGTCTTTGACTCGGGACGCAAAGTCGCTTTATCAAAATCATAAAAAATATTATCTATCACTACCGGCTTGGTTATAGACGCAAGAATAAAATCGACTCCATATTCAGCGTCCTCTTCAGCCGTATCCGATGTGAATTCCTGCTTTGCATTTAAATAACCTTTAGCTCCGGCAAGCATCACATAGCTGACGCCACGTTCAAGAGGGAAACGGAATGAGCCGTCGTTTCGGGCAATCTCCTTTTGATTTGACCCGTCATTGCCCACGATGCGAATAACAGCATTAGGCACCGGTTCTTCATCTTTATCAAGCACCCAACCCGAAAGCCAAATCTGCAACTCAGGCAATTCAAAAGAATATATATGATCATAGCCACGACCATCACCGCGATTTGTGGAGAAAAAGCCCGATTCACCTTCGCCAAACGTAATTCCAAAGTCATCTGACGAGGAATTCATCGGAACTCCCATATTCTCTACCTTCCAGCCTCCCGACGGAGTCAGCTCAGCCCTGAACAGATCCAGACCTCCCATACCGGGGTGACCGTCTGACGCAAAATATATGACACTGTCGGTACGCACGTATGGAAAAACTTCATCACCGGGTGTATTGATAAACTCGCCCAGATTTTCAAGAGAACCGGCACGCTCTTTCAAATTTATGCGCCACAAGTCTTTCCCGCCTTGACCGCCGGGCATGTCCGACGTAAAATACAGATAAGTTCCATCGGGCGATACCGCCGGGTGCCCATAGCTTGACAGCGTGTCGGCTGTTATTTCAAACTTCACAGGAGCACTCCATGACGCTTCAGAACGTTGCGACGTATATATCTCAACTCCGGTATTGGCATTCGGCTCACGACGGGCCTTTGACAGATACATCGTTGTTCCGTCGGGCGAAAAAGACACAATGCCTTCATCAAGTTCGCTGTTTAGCTCACCTTCAACAGTTTCGGGCTTCTGCCATTCACCACGCTCATTTTTCTTTGAAAACCATATATCTGATTTCTTCATGCCGGTTATCTCGCTACGCTTTTCACCCACAACCTTTTCATTGGTGGTAGTGAAATATATTACGTCATGTGATTTATCAAAAAACATCGGTGCAAAATCGGCTCGGCGGGAGTTAAACAATTTAGCCTGTTTAACGACATAGCGTGTCTTATTGTCCTTCATTTTAAGAGCCTGATTACAACCTGCGATCCCATTCTTTGCAGCCTTTGAATCGGGGCAACGCACCAAAAACGCCTCATAAGCATCGATTGCAGGTTTATATTTACCCTCGGCTTGCAACATCTCGGCAAGATACAACTGCGCCGTCGAATCGGGATAACCATATCTTATGGCATTTTGGTATGCAGCCGATGCTCGCGAGTTCATATTCAATTGACGGTAACACTCAGCCATGCGGTAAGCCACCATGCCACGGGTTGGACGATCCTCTCGCTTTGTCAACTTGTTATACACCTTGCGGTAGGTTTTTGACGCATCAAAGTACTCACCGCGAGCCATTTGCTCGTCAGCAACCGACAACTTCGCCCCGCCACAGCCCACCAGCATCACGGCTAACAACAAAATTGGAAATATTTTGAATTGTTTCATAATCTCTATTTTGATTTTCTGAAAATTATATATTATAACAACGTAAGCATAATGATGTTATTTTTTCATTCTCACAAAATTACAAAAATTAATGGAATCCCCCTCAGATATATTTCCTTATTATACAAAATAAAACAAGGACGCCCGGCTTCGTGTGAAGTCGGGCATCTTCTGAAGGGGGCGG
>CAZBUT010000044.1:0-9209 GCA_964495165.1 uncultured Muribaculaceae bacterium
TACAAATTCAATGAAAAAAATTGTAAACATCATTGTATTCTATAACTACAATAGTTTTGAGTCATTCACACCAGCATCAGTTCAAAAATAGGAAGAATTATCTTCTACTGTTAGACATAGGTTATTTCCTATGTTTTTATTAACTTTGTCGTATAAACTTTATCCATGATGAAAAAGCGAATTATTGATTTTGTAATTGTAGAGAATCGGCATGTTCATTCCAATTATTCTCTATTAATATTATCGCCAGAGAACGAGGAATCGCTTCCAGAAATGCGACCCGGTCAATTTGTACAAGTCGCAATTGATGGGGCAAAAAACACGTTTTTACGGCGTCCTATATCCATAAACTATGTAGATTACGACAAAAATCAGCTATGGCTACTTGTCCGCAAAGCAGGAGAAGGAACCACACATTTAATTAACAAATCGGCTGGGGAAATTATTAATATTATATTACCTTTAGGAAATAGCTTTTCATTACCTGAAAACAAAGACGCAAAACTCATGCTTGCCGGTGGCGGCGTTGGTATTGCTCCGATGTTGTATTTAGGGCATGTACTTAAATCTAAAGGATACAACCCTGAATTTCTCATAGGGGCTCGTTCGGCTAATGACATCTTGGAATTAGATCTATTAAAATCAATCGGTAAAGTCCATATCTCAACTGAAGATGGTTCTATGGGTGAAAAAGGATTGGTTACGACCAACAGCGCATTGCGCTCTCCTATTGACCTTATTTATTGTTGCGGTCCTGCACCAATGATGAAAGCAATCGCAAAATCGGTCAAGGAGATCGGTGCCAAATGCGAGGTCTCGTTAGAAAACATGATGGCTTGCGGGCTTGGCGCGTGTTTGTGTTGTGTAGAAAATACAGTAAAAGGAAATGTGTGTGTATGCACCGAAGGTCCAGTCTTTAATATCGATCAATTAACATGGTAAACTTAAATGTAAACATAGGAAATCTCGCTCTTAAAAATCCGGTGCTCACAGCCTCGGGAACATTTGGGTATGGCGAGGAATTTAGCGACTTCATTGACTTAAACCGTCTTGGCGGGTTTATTGTAAAGGGTACGACACTCAATCATCGTGAAGGTAATCCATACCCACGCATGGTGGAAACCCCCTCGGGTATGCTAAACGCTGTAGGGTTGCAAAATAAAGGCGTCGACTATTTCATCGAACATATATACCCACGCATTAAAGACATCAACTCCCAAATTATTGTAAATGTCTCAGGAGCAGCAATCGCCGACTATGTCGCTGTGTGCGAAAAACTTGCTCCCCTTGACAAAATAAATGCAATCGAGGTCAATATATCATGTCCGAATGTAAAACAAGGAGGCATGGCCTTTGGAACTACTACTGAAGGAGCCTCTCAAGTCACAAAAGCAGTGAGGGCAGCATTTCCAAAAACATTGATTGTAAAACTGTCGCCTAACGTTACAAGCATTGCCGATATTGCCAAAGCTGTTGAAGCAGAAGGAGCCGATTCTGTTTCACTGATTAATACACTTCTTGGCATGGCAATCGATGTTGAACGCCAGCGTCCCTGCTTGTCGACTATCACCGGTGGTCTGTCAGGCGCAGCGGTACGCCCCATTGCAGTGCGTATGGTGTGGCAAGTAGCAAAAGCCGTACAAATTCCGGTAATAGGTCTCGGTGGTATAATGAACGGACGTGATGCCATAGAATTTATGCTTGCCGGTGCAACTGCAATTGAAGTAGGTACCGCCAACTTCATTGACCCCACAGTCACAATTAAGATAATTGATTTCATGAATGAATATTGTGTACGTCACGGTATCAAAGACATAAGCGAAATCATTGGACAAATTTAGGCATAGATTCATTCCTAAATACATCGATGTTCAAGCATTGACATCAGTAAAAAATTATAGCATGTTTGATTAATTGAAACAAATTATCATTCATGCTATATTTCTATTCTGTATCTGAGTCTTGCGACTTGCCGTAATTAAATTTGTGTTGATTAAAACGCCGGCCATATTTTTTTGCATCAAGCCGGGTACGGACCAAAGAAATGCTATCAACGTAAACATTTTCATTGGTGCGCAAATCAACATAAGCCACACCATATACACGACTTGCTGTTTTAGTCGAATCAGATATCAACCTCAACTCATGCCAACCCTCTGTCGCAGTTTTAGCCATATTGTACTCTGTTGTGCCATCGGTATAATCTACAGCAATAGTCCAATGCATAACCGACCGGTTGTTTATCAGTTTCAATTTCCAATCATACACATCACCGGTCTCCCAATTGTCATCTCGGTTTATCACAAACGATATATGATTGTCCGACAAGATATTTGACAACTTTCTATGACGCACGTTAGCCCACGCATCAGCCGAGTCTCCGGCAACAGCAAGCTGTACATCATCGCCTGAAACATTAACACTTGCAATATCAGCCTCAAGTATCTCTATGACCCGGTCATATATTTTGATATACTCTTCAATATGCTGTCCGTACCAAACGAATGACGTGTCTACTTGCTCAGCTGTTACATCATGCTTTAGATATATCGACTGTTTAAATGCTTTTTTAGTCGAATCAGAATCAAAATCTTTACGATTTGCTTCTACGACACTCTCACCTTTGTGAATATCGGCAAGTAATTGAGCCATATCTTCGGGAGGAATCACATGCTCAGGCACAGAATTGCACCCGATACACACTGCCGCTCCCAATAATATGTACATCAAAACTCGCCTCATATACATTTAAATCTATTCCTCTGACGAATGTTTTGGGAATCTCATTTCATGAGTGGTAGACAGGCTTTTAGAATAAAATAGTATCAGCGATATTATGCCAACAGTAATTGCAGCATCTGCCAAATTAAATATCGGCTGAAAAAACAAAAAATGCTCTCCACCCACAAATGGAATCCACTCAGGCCACGTAAAACTAAACAGAGGGAAATAGAACATATCCACTACACGTCCGTGAAATAAAGATGCATACCCGCCTCCTTCCGGAAACAATACAGCTGTTTCGGGAGGGAAAGGGTTATTGAATATAACACCATAAAAAAGGCAATCAATAATATTACCCAACGCACCGGCCGTGATAAGGGCAAAACACGCGACATAGCCTTTCTTTATATATTCCCGCGATTTTATACGGCAGATGTAATATATCAGCACAGCAACTGCCACTACCCTGAATAAAGTCAGAAACAGCTTGCTGCCGATCTCCATTCCAAATGCCATTCCATTGTTTTCAATGAAAACGAGTTGAAACCAATCGGTAATATGATAGCTCTCGCCCAAATAGAAATTTGTTTTGACCCAAATTTTCAACACCTGGTCGAGTACTATAACTCCTATGATAATTATTGAGGCTAAATATCCTTTGGAAAGTCTCATTTAAAGTGTTTACTATTTTTTATTTTTAGCATCAATACTGAGCGTAGCATGAGGAACCGCACGAAGTCTCTCTTTTGGAATCAATTTTCCGGTCTCTCGGCATATTCCATACGTTTTGTTTTCTATACGCACCAATGCAGCCTGTAAATGTTGAATAAACTTCATTTGACGTGCCGCAAGTTGCCCGGCTTGCTCCTTGCCAAGTGTACTGGCGCCCTCTTCAAGCACCTTAAACGTTGGAGACGTGTCACACACATCATTTCCGTCGCTATTCATAACATTGGCCTTCAAAAGATCATATTCTGCTTGAGCCTTTTCAAGTTTGGCAAGAATCAACTCCTTAAATTCTTGCAGTTCTTCATCGGAATACCTTGTTTTTTCACACATAGCTATTAACTATTAGATTTAGTTTCTATTTATTCAGCGTTATCGACACTTTGAGATTCATCCCGTCGAGATCCAAAGTCTCAACGTCTTCACTCACTGCATCAACAATCGACAATGACGCAGCAAGCACTTGTCGTGCAATATAGTCTCCAAACGCATTTATTGCACCATTTGTTTCATCGTTTGATTCAAAAGCGAGATTAATTTTGTCGGTGATGTCATAATCACGACCTTTACGTATATTTTGAATGCGATTTACAATTTCGCGGGCAATACCCTCTTGCTTGAGGTCTTCGGTTATAGTAATGTCAAGCGCAATTGTAAGATTGCCTTCATTGGCAACCAGCCAGCCCGGAATATCTTCAGAGATAACTTCCACGTCACACAAATCGATTACTGCCAATTCGCCACCTGCATTCAGTTCAACTTTTCCGTTTTTCTCAAGCAAAGCAATATCTTGTTGCGACATTGATGTTATCGCATTTGCCACAAGTTTCATTGACTTGCCAAATTTCGGACCTAATTTTTTGAAATCAGGCTTCACACGCTTAACCAATACACCATCTTCGCTACCGACAAACTTGAAATTTTTCACATTGACTTCACCGAGTATCAAATCACTCATTGACTCTACAGCACGGCGTTGAGCATCATCGACAACCGGAATCATCAAAGTCGATAACGGTTGACGCACCTTTATATTTACCTTGCGTCGCAACGCCAACACCATTGATGTAATGTCTTGGGCAATCTTCATGCGTTCTTCCAAATCTTTATCGATTGCATCTTCATCAACCTGCGGGAACAATGCAAGATGCACCGACTGAGTGCTATCTTGAGCTACTGAAGTCAAATCAAGATATAATTTATCGGCGATAAACGGCGAGATAGGAGCCATCAACATTGCCACCGTTTCGAGACAAGTATATAACGTTTGATATGCCGATAATTTATCTTCATTCATTTCACCGCCCCAGAAACGTTTGCGGTTAAGGCGAACATACCAGTTACTCAAATTATCATTGACAAAATCATTGATTGCACGAGCTGCTTTTGTCGGCTCATAGTCGGCAAGTGCCTCATCTACATCTTTAACCAATGTATTAAGCAACGATATTACCCAGCGGTCGATCTCAGGACGTTGCGCTACTGGTATTTGCGGTTGGCTGTTGTCAAAGCCGTCAACATTTGCATACAATGCAAAGAACGAATAAGTATTGTACAATGTTGCAAATAACTTGCGACTTGACTCTTGCACTCCGGCAGGGTCAAACTTAAGATTGTCCCATGGAGATGAATTGGCTATCATATACCAACGCACCGGATCTGAGCCAAACTGCTCAATTGTCTCAAACGGGTTCACTGCATTTCCAAGGCGTTTTGACATTTTATTGCCTTCTTTATCAAGTACCAAACCGTTAGAGATCACTGCTTTATAAGCTACAGAGTCAAATACCATTGTTGCAATAGCATGAAGTGTAAAGAACCAACCACGTGTTTGATCGACACCTTCTGCTATAAAATCAGCCGGATACAACTCACCTGAGTCGAGTCCTTCTTTATTTTCAAACGGATAATGAAGCTGAGCATACGGCATCGAACCTGAATCAAACCACACATCGATCAAGTCAAGCTCTCGATGCATAGGTTTCCCCGATGCCGACACCAAAACAATATCATCGACATACGGACGGTGCAAATCTATCTTGTCGTAATTTTTTGCAGAATAATCTCCCGGGACAAATCCACGTTCTTTATAAGGATTCACTTTCATTACCCCGGCTGCCACCGATTTTTCAATCTCATTATATAGAGTTTCAACACTATCGATGCATATCTCTTCAGTGCCGTCCTCAGTTCTCCAAATAGGTAATGGAGTTCCCCAATAACGGCTACGAGACAAATTCCAATCTTGCAGATTTTCAAGCCATTTGCCAAATCGTCCTGAACCGGTTGATTGAGGTTTCCATTTGATAGTTTGATTCAATTCCATCATTCGCTCACGTGCAGCCGTAGTGCGAATAAACCAACTGTCAAGCGGATAGTAAAGCACAGGTTTATCAGTACGCCAGCAATGAGGATAATTGTGAACATGCTTCTCAATTTTAAAAGCACTGCCCTCTTGCTTCATCTCCATACATATAACCACATTCAGATCCTCGGCTTTGGCCGCAGCCTCTTCGTCATATTTACCACCGGGATTAAATTGCGGGGCATAGGCATTCTTCACATATTCACCGGCATGGGTTGAATAAGTCTCGACGTTCACACAGTTTGCGACAAATTCATCGGCACACTCGTCGATTTCATAATACTTGCCTGTCAAGTCCACCATTGGACGGGTCTCCCCTTTCTTGTTTATCATAAACAAAGACGGAATACCTGCCGCCTTGGCAACTTTAGCGTCATCTGCACCAAATGTAGGCGCAATATGCACAATACCCGTACCGTCTTCTGTTGTCACATAGTCACCGGGAATCACCTTAAATGCTTTTTCCGATAGTTCTACAAATGTGTCTTTACCCACATTGAAACATTTATCGGTATTTTTCGCTGCATACTCTTTTACAAACGCAGCTGCATTTTCATCGACTTTTTCAAGAGGTTTAACCCACGGCATTAGCTGTTTATACCCCATACCAACGAGATCGGCACCAGTATAATGCCCAACAATCTTATATGGCACGACCTTGTCTCCATGTTTGTACTCTTCAAGAGGCAACTCTGCACCTTCAGCCTTGAAATAAGACTTAACAAGATCCTGAGCCATAACAATGGTCACTTTCTCGGCATTATACGGATTATATGTCTGGATACATACATATTCAATTTTCGGACCCACACATAGAGCCGTATTTGAAGGCAAAGTCCAAGGTGTTGTTGTCCAAGCAACAAAGCATGGACGCCCCCATTGAGTCATTTCGGGACGAGGATCGGTCATCTCAAACAAAGCCGTAACCGTTGTATCCTTAACATCCCGATAGCAACCCGGCTGATTAAGTTCATGAGTACTCAATCCGGTGCCTGCGGCCGGAGAATAAGGCTGAATTGTATAGCCCTTATACAGATAACCTTTATCATATAACTGGCGCAACAACCACCACACCGATTCTATATAACGGTTATCATAAGTGATATAGGGATTTTCCATATCAACCCAATAACCCATCGAATTGGTCAATGTTTCCCATTCGCGAGTGTATTTCATCACTTCGCGACGACATGCGGCATTATAATCATCTACCGATATTTTCTTGCCGATATCCTCTTTTGTAATACCAAGAGCCTTTTCCACTCCAAGCTCGACAGGCAGCCCATGAGTGTCCCAGCCTGCTTTGCGTTTCACATGGAAGCCTTTCATTGTTTTGTAACGGCAGAAAATATCTTTTATCGTGCGAGCCATTACGTGATGTATTCCCGGCATACCGTTTGCCGACGGAGGACCTTCATAAAAAACAAACGAAGGATTACCCTCTCGCACTTTCATACTCTGCTCAAACAATTTTTCCTCGTTCCAGCGGTTCAAAACCTCCTTGTTGATATCCGAAAGATTAAACTTGTTATATTCGTTAAATTTCTTTTTCATCACGTAATGAATCGGTTATATAAAAATTTTTGCAAAGGTACGATTTTTAATTCAGAATGCCCAACGCCCAATGCATAATTATAAATAAATTAAGGAACTTCAATAAAATACGTTAATCATGGTGATACGGCTCTCCCTTGAGTATCGTCATGGCACGGTATATCTGCTCGACAAAAAACAGCCGTATCATTTCATGCGAAAATGTCATCTTCGACAACGACAATTTGTCATTTGCCCTGGAATATAATTCCGGAGAAAAACCATAAGGACCGCCTATCACAAAAAACAGATTTTTAGGAACAGTTATCATCTTTTTATCTATATAACCGGCAAACTCGCGAGATGTCATCTCCTTTCCCCGCTCATCAAGCAAAGTCACCCAATCGCCCTGACCAATTGCCGACAAAAACATCTGACCCTCCAGCTCTTTTTGCCGGTCAGCAGTAAGCGATTTTGTCGTTTTCACGTCGGGAACTAACCTCAACTCAAAAGGCACATAATGGCTCAAACGTTTGACATATTGTTCAATACCGTCATTCAAATATTTCGCTCCGGTTTTACCTATCGCCAACAATATTATCTTCATATTGCAAAATGTTTCAAATTTATTTTCTGCAAATATACAAAATCGGCGAAATTTTGTTGGTTATCGCATTTTACTTATTTTTGCACATGGTTCTGGATTATATTTAGGGAACTTCTATAAATTACTTTGAAAAGATTTATGAGTTTTTACTTGAGGTGATTTTTGAGTTTTGTTGAAAGAGCATAGCGAGCTATGTGATTGAAACAAAAGCAAAAATACTCCAAGTAAAAACATAAAGACTTCAAAAGTACAGTTCCCGTTATCTATTGTTTAACTTATTCGTGGAATTTTTAGAAATTCCCTTTAACCTCTATATTACAATAACATGAAACTACCTGACGACATTATTCTGAAAATTCAGCGGCATGTGACTTTTGACATATCGACATCGCTTGGTTGCACTTTGCTGGCTCGCGAAATCAGCAACACTCTACACGACTGCATTTCGGGTAACACTCTTAAACGGGCTTTCGGTATCATCAGCTCATCATCAAACACGTCACAATACACACTCAACCTCATAGCCCGGTATATAGGATACACCAATTGGGACAATTTCTTAAATAATCAGTTGCCGGAAACCTCCTCATTCAACAACAAGACGACTTCACTAAGCAGTGTTAAAACCGGTCAAACACTCACGTTTTATTATTCACCCAACCGTGTCGTCTCTATGAAATGCATCGGTCCAAACAAGTTCATTGTTACAAGCAGCCACAACAGTCAGTTGCTTGCCGGCGACACAGTAACCGCCTGCCAAATCACAAAATACGCACCGCTGGAACTTACCGATGTAATGCGCAACGGCAAAAACATCGGTTGCTTCACAGCCGCGATTCATGACGGCATCACCCACTTCACGATTGAATAACCGTTCAGGACAGCCTCGTTGTAGAAAACTTTTGATTCACAAAAACAAAAAATCCCATGGCAAATGAAATTGTACAGCTTGTACACTTGCTGTATCCCTGTCGTTAACTAATTTTGCCACCGACAAAAGATATTTTAAATAAAACAGCTCACACCGTGCAAAATAGAAAAACTTTTCTTAAATTTGCATCGTTGCTTTGAGCAACAGACATATTAAGGAAGCGTTTCGCTTATTTCGCATAGAGAATCTGGACAATTCGCTGATGACCGAAATTAAGTCACGACGCTCTTCCTTTGGTTGTAGTATATGATCACATCATATAACCGCCAAAGGTGTGAGTTGTTTTACTTATTCGTCGTCGGGCAGTCCAGAGCCATCTATGG
>CAZBUT010000045.1:0-9032 GCA_964495165.1 uncultured Muribaculaceae bacterium
CTCACGACACTAGATCCTAAGTCTAGCGCGGCTACCAATTACGCCACGCGCGCAAATGCAGTACAAAGGTACTGCTTATAGTGGAATTGTGCAAACTTTTCCGCTATTTTTTATCAAATTGAGCGTTCGATATCCCAAACAAATGCACGCAGACCGAGTTTGGGTGTAGCCACATCCATTTGATGTAATTTATCAAGTACGGTTTCCACACGCGAATCCTCAACAAATGTTATTATTGCAGAGGCAAGCGAAGGCCAAGCGTGAGATCCGTAATGAGGCTCGCCGCTTTTGCTTCCGCGTCCTTGTACCTCTTGCCAGGCAGTAAAGCCACGACAATTGTTTTTTTCAAGCATGTCAACTATGCGTTCGTAATATGCTTGGTCAAATGCTATGAAGATCGATTTCATTTCTTTTGTTTTTAATTAGTTTGACAATTTTGCCTTACGCAACGCCTTACGTGTACGTTTCACTCCTACAGCAGCAAACATACAATACATTGCAGGGACATAGAACAATGTCAATAACGTTGAGAATGTCAGACCACCGATAACGGCAACACCCATTGGCTGCCACATTTCGGCTCCTTGACCGGAGCTTACCGCCATTGGCACCATACCGAGAATAGTAGTTAACGCAGTCATAATGATCGGACGCAGACGAGACTCACCACCGTTCACAACCGATGTGCGAATGCCCATTCCACGCTCACGGTTAAGTGTGATATAGTCAATCAACACAATACCATTTTTCACTACAATACCTATAAGCATAATCGCGCCAATCATAGACATAACGTTCAAGTTATGACCTGTGAGGAATAGCATCAAGAATACTCCTGTAAAGGCAAATGGCAATGAAGTCATAATAATACCGGGATATACATAGGACTCAAATTGCGCTGCCATGACGATATACACAAGAATTATAATCAATACACCGAGTAGCAACAAATCGCCAAAAGCATCTTGTTGATCTTCATAACTACCTGACAATTCAATGTTTATTCCGGCCGGAATTTCCATTTTATCAATTTCTTTTTGAGATGCGGCAACAACCTCGCTCATAGGCACACCCGAAACCACGGTTGAAACCGTGATTATACGTTCTCGGTCTTTGCGTTCAATTGTTGGCGGGTTAAATCGCTCAACAACTTTACCAACATCTTTGATGCGCACAGCCTGCCCTTTTGAGTTGTATATCAAAATATTCTCTATATCAGAAATAGACGTGCGATGTTCCGGAGCATACATTACTTTAATGTCATATTCCTCCCCATCTTCGCGATATTGAGACGCAAGACTTCCGTTAATGCGGTTACGCAAATAGGTGGCTGCAGTCTGTAAGTTCAATCCATATATCGCAAGTTTTTCACGATCGAAGTCCACCTGATATTCCGGTTGATAATCTGAACGTGAGATTGTTATATCGGCTGTTCCTTTTATCTGTTCAAGCACACGTTTGAGTTGTTGAGCTACTGAGTCGGTTTCTGTAAAATCATATCCATATATCTCATAGTCCAAAACCGATTGACCACTCATTCCTTGACCACGGCTACCGCCCACATTTACCTGCTGTTTCTTAAACTCGGGATAATTTTTGAGGTCTTGGCGCATCATTTCGGCAATTTCAACGATGCCACGATCTCTATCGGCTCTATCCACCAATGAAATATTCATTGATACGATATGTGACCCGTTATCTTGAAGAGATGCGTAGGTATTATCGCTTGATGCCTGACCGGTAGTGTAGTTCAACACCTTTATTTCTGGATATTTTTCACGCCAATCTTTTGCCAAACGGGCTGTGACTTCATCGGCGATTTCCACGCGTGTACCTATAGGCAATTCAAGAGAAACTCCGAGACGTCCGTCATCTGATGTAGGGAAAAATTCAGTACCGACAAACTTCAAAAGGAAGATAGACGCAATAAATATCGCTGTACATACTATTATAGACGATACTTTATGTGTCACTACAAAATTCAAAGAACGTCCATAAGCTCTATCAAGAGCGTCAAGAGCATTATTTATGGGTGTAAACAGCAAGTTGTATATTTTGCCGTGTTTCACATCTTTGCGCAGCAACTGAGAACAAAGCATCGGTGTTAATGACAATGCACATGTTGTAGAAATAATCATCATGATTGTCACCATCCAACCCAATTGCTGGAATAGCACACCTGTCATACCTGTAACCATTGTCAATGGGAAGAATACAGCAATCAAAGTCAATGTAGAAGCGATTACTGATATGCCCACCTCATTTGTTCCATGTACGGCAGCTTGTTTTGGATCACTGCCTCGCTCGATGTGGGTCGTAACGTTTTCAAGAACAACAATTGCGTCATCGACCACCATACCTATAGATATAGACAATGATGAAAGAGATATGATATTAAGGCTTGTGCCTGTTATCGCCAAATATATAAACGATGCAATCAATGATATAGGAATCGTTATACAGATAATCATTGTTGCTCGCCAGCGTCCCAAGAATGCAAATACAACAATCACCACAAACAACAACGCATACAATACCGTTTCAACAAGTGAATTAATTGTATTGCGGATATTATCAGATGTATCTACAATTATTCCAAGTTTTACATCTGAGGGCAAACGTTTTTGCAAATCGGGAAGCATCTCAAGCACTTTGTTTGAGATCTCAACCGAATTTGCGCCCGATTGTTTCTGCACAATAATCATTGCACCCTTTTGACCATCGGTGTGTGTCTGCTGTGCACGTTCTTCAAGCGAGTCGTCGATACGTGCCACATCGTGCAAATATATATTTTTGCCATCTTTAGAACCTACGACGATATTGCGCATCTGCTCAGGTGAATCAAATTCTCCTTGAACACGCAATGAATATGTATCAGATCCGATATCAAAGTTACCGCCTGGGATATTTCGGTTTTCGGCGGCAATAAGTGCCGATATAGATTCAATTGTAAGATTATATGCTTCAAGACGCACGGGATCGACATAGATATGTATTTCTCGTTTTGGAGCACCGGAGATAGACACAGAGCCGACTCCATCTACACGTGCCAAAGGATTTGCCACTGCATCATCAAGAATCTTATACAACCCCGGCATACTTTCTTCGGCCTGAACCGATAGCAACATAATAGGAATCATATCGGTACTGAACTTGAATATGATCGGGTTCTCAACATCGTCAGGGAGTGAACTTTCAACCATATCAAGTTTATCACGTACATCATTGGTCAAAACATCTATATCATATCCATACTCAAACTCAAGGGTAATTACCGATATATTTTCACGTGAGTCGGAAGTTATATGTTTAAGATGCTCTACTGAGTTAAGCACGTTTTCAAGCGGACGAGTAACGTTTTGCTCTATATCTTGCGCATTTGCTCCTTGATACGTTGTCATTACCATAATGGTGTTTGTCTCAATATCAGGGAACAAATCAATTGGCAGTTTTGACAGCGAGAAAAGACCCATAATCGTTACAGCCACAAAGCATAGCGTGGTCATAATCGGGCGTTTCACCGCTCCTGAATATATACTCATAATTTTCTATTTAAAATATGAACAATTCCGGGTATTTATCACTTTTTTATAACGTCAACCGCTACTCCATCGGCAAGTCTTGACTGACCCGAGATAACAACTTCGGCACCATTCTCGACACCCGAAAGCAATTCATAGGCATTGTCAAGACGCTGACCGAGTTCAACCTTGTCAAACGACACTTTGCCGTCTTTGTAAACATAAACATAGCGGTTTCCTGACCCTGTTTGTTTAACCACTGCTCTATCGGGCACAACGACACGATTGGCTGTTCCGAAATTCATTTCAACGCGGGCAAACATTCCAGGGCGTACACGTTCATCATTGTTGGCAATATCGATTTCAACAGTGAATGTTCGCGTATTTGGATCTATTGTTGGGTGAATCAATGACACAACGCCTGTAAACTCTTCATCACCATAAACATCAAGCTTTATTGCCACTTTCATACCTTTGCGCACCTTGGTAAAGTCTCCTTCTGATACATTGACCAATACCTTTACCGGGCGCAGTTGTTCTATAGTCAAAATCGGCGAAGCACCTGTCATATCTCCCGGGTCATAATTCCGAGCCGTAACAACTCCATTAATCGGTGATACCAACACTGTATTTTCAACCATATTGTCATATTGGCGCTGAGTGGCGTCCAATTCTGTTTTCAATTGGTCAACTGCCGATTGTGTTCCACCGCCAATTTCAAGCAACTGAACAGCACGATTATATTCACGCTCTATGTTGTCAAGCCTCACTTTCAATTGGTCGATATTAACGTTATCGAGTACGACAAGTTTTTGACCTTTTACCACTTTATATCCAACATCGACCAACACATCTTTTATGCGGTTGGGTGTAGATGTTGATATATTATTGGTTTTATAGGCTTCCACAGTTGCAGTGTATTCGGCAATCTGATTAACCTCTTGGGCATAAACTTTCTGGATTTCGACTTTGGGGAGTTCTTCCACTGTTGCAGTCGATGCTTGTTCTTCACTCGAACTGCCACATGAAGCTACAGTAAATGCAATAGCCAATGCTGAAAGTTGGCGTATAAACGTTTTTTTTGAGTACATGATATTATTGATCTTAAAATTAATCATTTAGTTTTGAATATTTATCAATATCGGCATTGCCAAGTAACAATTCAAGATTGCTATTTGCAATAAGATAGTTATATATTGACTGGTAATAGGCCAGACGCGCGCGTGTCAAAGCGAGTTCAGAGTCTCTTAAGTCAAGATACGATGCGGCTCCAATTTCAAAGCTTTTCTCCATAATTTGATGCGCTTTATCGGCTTGTCCAACACTCTCAGAGGTCGATGCAATCTGTTTAACATTCATCTGTATATTGTCTATCGCTACATCAACCTGCATCTTCAATGTGCGTTCAAGATTTTCACGTTGCCACTTCATCTCCTGTACCTGTATAGAAGCTTGTTTTATACGCGAATACCGTTGACCTCCTTGGAAAATAGGAATTGACAGAGTGAGCCCGACAATAGAATACGGATTCCATTTTATGTCCTTAAACGGGGTGCCGTTGGTAGATGAAGTCCAATTGTAATTTGCCACAAGGGCAAGAGTCGGAAACCATGCCATTTTTTGCACTGACAATGCATCTTTCAACGTTTGAGTCTGAATATCCAACATACGCAAATCGCTGTTTTCTGAAATTGAACGGCTTAGAGACAAAGTGTTATCATACATTGTCGCTTCATAATCGGCTAATTTGCTTGTAGCTTTTACCGGCACTGAAGCATTCAGCCCCATTAAAATCATCAGTTGCAGACGAGCTTGCTTTATAGCGATCTCAGCTTGCGCAAGTTCGGGTTCCACATTTTTCATAGCAACCGAAGATCTCAACAAATCATATTCCGAGGCTGTGCCTACCTGATATTTCTTTTGATACACTTCATAATTAAACTTGGCATTTTCATAGCTCTCGAGTATAACATTATATGAATCCTCGGCAAGCAATAATCCGTAATAAGCTGATTTAACTTGATTTATCAAATCAAGACGTGATTTACGTGCTGCCTCTATATTTTGCAAAATCTGCGTATCGCTAAGGCTAAGCGATTTCCATAGCTGAGGAGCTATTAACGGCATTGAGGCTGAGAATCCCATTGAATAGGAATTGTCAAGTCCCATTTTTATTCCTGTATTTCCACTTGACGATGATGAACTCTCTGTTTCGCCCGACTCTCCTCCTGTTGCAGAACCGGCTCCCAATCCTTTAAATGCTCCCATATTCATATAAGCGACCTGTTTCTCTACAGTGCGATTATAAGACGCGTCAAAACTTATTGAAGGCAACAACTGACCAAGAATCTCTTTCTTGGAATAGTCAACACGTTCGACTTCCATGTCGGCCACTTTAATTGTAGGGTTCTCATCGAGGGCAATAGCAATACACTCGTCAAGCGACAACGCAAGTGTATCGACCGACTCCGCTTCCTGAGCAAAAACAGAAACAGGAATCGCAATCACCCAGGAGAATAGAATTGCTCCTAAAGATTGAAATTTCATAAGATATCAGAAAACTAAATGAATAAAATACTGATGTATAAATTTTATACAAACTTACGCATTAATATCTGATTCTTGCTATTTCCCTCAACCCAAATACGACAAAACAGACAATATATTCAACTTTCCGGAAAAACTTACAACAAAATCACCAATTACACAAATTACGGTCAATCTATTATATCGTAACCGGCTTCGCGCAATCCGGCATAAATAGACGCTATATGCTCGGCATTTCGTGTCTCAAGCGTGACACGTATCGTACAACCGGTTATATGGGTTCCTGCATTTGTGCGTTCATGATTTACCGAGATGATATTGCCACCGAGACGGGCAATGACATTGCAGACAGCCGACAATTGTCCGGGCTTATCATACAACATTATTGTGAATGAACAATTACGACCGCTTTTTGTGAGACCTCGGGTAATAACCCTGCTTAATATGCCTACGTCTATATTTCCACCCGAGACAAGACACACTACCATTTTCCCTTCGATAGGGACTTTGTTAAACATTGCAGCAGCAACCGACACTGCTCCGGCTCCCTCCGCCACAAGTTTCTGTTGCTCGATTAGATTCAATATCGCGGCGGCTATTTCATCTTCTGTTACCGTCACTACGTCATCAACATAACGGCTACACATATCAAATGTATTGATTCCCGGTTCTTTTACCGCAATACCATCGGCGATTGTTGAAACGCTCGATAATCTCAATATGTGACCTTCATGAAGCGAATTTACCATGCTCGCCGCACCTTGAGCCTGAACGCCATAAACTTTTACATCAGGGCGCAATGACTTTATCGCAAAGGCAACACCCGAAATGAGTCCGCCACCGCCTATCGGAACAATCACAGCTTCGACATCAGGCAAATCTTCAAGTATCTCCAGCCCAATAGTTCCTTGACCGGCTATAACTTTAGGATCATCAAACGGGTGAACAAATGTATATCCAAACTCTTCTTTCAACTCCAATGCCTTCTGATAGGCATCATCATAAACACCGGGTACAAGACACACCTCTGCGCCATAACCTTTGGTTGCTTCCACCTTGGATATCGGTGCTCCTGCAGGCAGGCATATCAATGACTTAATTCCGCTATGAGTAGCGCCAAGGGCAACCCCCTGGGCATGGTTGCCTGCCGAGCAGGCAATAACTCCACAAGCTTTCTCCTCATCAGACAATTGCGAAATTTTGTAATACGCGCCTCTCAGCTTAAAAGATCCGGTATATTGAAGATTTTCAGGCTTAATATAAACATGAGCCGATTTATTTATATTTGAAGTTTCGATAAGTTCAGTATGGCGAGCAACTGATTTCAACACTTGCGCCGCATTATATATCTCACTTAATTCAAGCATGGATTCAGGAAATTATATTCACTTAAAATTTCGATGCAAATTTATATCAAAATCCTGTTACACACAATTGTCACGCAACAAATTTATCCAATCTTCATATTCCCCTGCATCAGTTATGTAATCGGGAATGCACTGAAACCCGATTTTATGGGTAGTTATCACTCAATAGTTAACAATAAACTTTTTAGAGATGGGCAAGAATTTAATTATTTTGGCTAAATTTGCGACATGAATGCGAATGAAACAAAACCGGGAGCAATCGGAGTATTTGACTCAGGCTATGGAGGTCTTACCATATTGCGCGAAATACGAAAAAGTATGCCGCAATATGATTACCTTTATTTAGGCGATAATGCCCGCGCTCCTTACGGCACACGCTCATTTGATATTGTATATCAATTTACACTACAGGCTGTTGAATATTTATTTAAACAAGGTTGCCACTTAGTGATACTTGCATGTAACACAGCTTCGGCAAAAGCCCTTAGGACAATACAACAGCATGACCTGCCACTCATCGATGCTTCTCGTCGTGTGTTAGGAGTGATACGCCCTACGGTGGAACGAGTTGGCGAAATATCCCAAAACGGCAATATTGGGATATTCGGCACTCCTGGTACTATACAAAGTCAATCATATGAAATTGAGATAGCCAAACTTCACCCGACATTTCACACATACTCCCAAAGCTGCCCAATGTGGGTTCCATTGGTTGAAAACAGGGAGGCTGACAAGCCCGGAGCCGACTATTTTGTAAAACAAGAGACAGATAGTCTGTTCAGACAGAATGCGGAAATAGACACAGTGATATTGGGCTGTACCCATTACCCGCTATTATATAAAAAAATAAGGGAATATGTACCACAATCGGCTCAAGTAATTACTCAGGGAGAGATTATAGCCGATAGTTTGAAAGACTATCTCAAACGTCACCCCGAAATGGAAATAAAATGTTCTAAAGGCGGTTCTTGCAAGTATCTGACCACAGAAAATGCCGATAGATTTTCTCAAATGGCTTCTTTATTTATGAATCAAGAAGCAACCGCTACCCGCATAAACCTATAATAGGCTTATTATATCTCAATAAGAGAATCAACCGAGAAATCTTTTGAGGCGGTTTTGCCCAAAATCTCGTCCCAACGCATAGGGGAAATTCCTGTTCCGGGACGCTTTACTGTGAGATTTTCTTCTGTAAAAACATCTCCTGCTTTTATATCACATGCAGCGACTATGCTTTTACGTGCCACTGCGACATTTTCACTTTCCGACTTGGTAATGTGCTTACTCCCGCTACCCAATGCGCGCTCTATATTGCGTATGGCCATTACCATTGCTTTTAATTCCGACGGGTCGAGAGAAGCTCTGTGATCAGGGCCGGGCAATGATTTGTCAAGTGTAAAATGTTTTTCTATTACAGTCGCACCCATTGCAACCGCTGCTACAGGCACTTCAATTCCCAATGTGTGATCGCTATATCCGACAGAACCGCAACCAAGTTTTTTCAGTTCATTAATTGCCAACAAATTAACATCACTCATAGGAGTAGGATATTGGGTGTTACAATGCAATAATACAATGTCAGACTTATTTACGCCAC
>CAZBUT010000046.1:0-8765 GCA_964495165.1 uncultured Muribaculaceae bacterium
ACTTCTATTTTCATCAATATTTTTATGAGATAATAAAACTTATGGCAGCCGTTCACCGTCACCCGATTTCACAACCGCCACAAATATTTAATATTATTTATGAAATAGGCATTACCTTATCGCTTTGGCTATCTCCTCCAAAGCAGTTGCAAGCACCTTGTCCCGTCCACAGATAAAATCAGCTACTGACTCCGGCACTTCAACATCGGGCTTAATGCCAATACCGACAAACGGTGTCCCGTCGGCAAAAAATTCTTCTCTCGTACATATCCCGCATTTTACGCCATAGCCCAAATCCAAAATAATCGGATTTCCCGAACTGCCACCGGTTCACACGCCTATAAGTTTGCCGCGAGAAGCATTCCTGAACAACAGACAAAAGTTCTCAGCCGACGAGAATGTACGTTCACTTACCAGCACACATATTGGCTTCAAATATATATCTTTACCCAATACAGGTTTCACCGATTGACCTTTCACGACATGCAATTCCCGTGGCATATTCCATGATGCATAAGCAGCTATATATTTAGGAGTGCGCCACTCCCCTTTGGGAATTAGTGAGTCACAGAAATGACTCATCATATAATCGGCATTGGCAGAATTTCCGCCACCATTATCGCGAAGGTCTATTACAAGACCATCGGTTTTGAGAATTTCAGTATAAATTTCATCAAACCGACTCTTACTGAAACTATTCTGCATAAAATTATCCACCTTCAAGTAACCGATATTCCCGTCAAGCACCTTATATTCAAAACAGTCTTGATCGCTGTCTTGCCCTAAACCCCAATCCAAGCTGTTTCGGTCGCTTTTGACCACGATGCGTTTCCCGCTTAGTGTCAAAAATTCAATCACACTCACTTGATCGCCGGGTGCTTTGGTCACTTCATAACCATTGAAAGTACGATAGTCGATCCACTGAGACGTCGACGAATAAACATACGGTGCTATCGTTCTATAACAATAATCCTTCACCGGTACACCATCGATTGCAATAATCTCACAACCCCGCTCAACACCTTTTTCTTGCAGTTTGTGGCTTTCCACCACATCGACAATTACCCGTCCCTCAACAAGTCGTGTCTTCATCGGGAAAGGCTTTATCCATTTCTTGGAATCACCCTCATTCCAACCGCGCGAAGTGCTTATAAATGTATGTCCGTCCCGCAAACGGGCATTAAGCGCCTCCAATCCATTCACAAACTCAGCATCATTACGCGTTGCTACCAACTCCGGCAATTGAGCCATACACAGGCTATCCCAGTCAAACTTCAATTTATCATAATGCACAAAATTGTATTTAACCTCGGAGCAGAAGCGCGACACGATAAACGCCTTCTGTTCAGCAGTCAGTGGTTTGCGTTTATTCTCTGCGCCGATATGCGGCAGAGTAACCGATATCAAAGCCAAAAGCATAAAAATCTTTTTCATCGTAGTATAGTATATGTTATTAATGAATATTGCGTTGTTTATCTTTATGACCGCAATACCCACCGAAAGAGTACAGCAATTAACTTCATTTAACGTCTGACAATACGGGCAAGATAATCATAATGCTCCCCTTTAGCCACCAATTCCGCATCAAACCCACTCTGACCGGCATAAAACGCAAGTGTTTCAAAATCCACATACAACCAATCAAAAGCCGCCCCCTTCATATTCTTATACTGCATCGCATAATCGACCTCCCCATAGTAACGCCCGTTAAGATCTATATCAACCGAGCCGTCTTCATTTTCATACAGATACACCAAATCGCTTGAATCGATGAGCAATTGCCCGCCTTCGGCAAGCAGCTCGTCTATACGGGCAAAGAACTCAGGCATTCGCTCTATGCGCCCCACGATACCCGTTCCGTTCATCAACATCAGAATTGTATCAAAACGCTCATTCAACGACCGGTCATACATATTTATAAGCCGAGCATCGACAACACCGCGTCTTCTCATCACCTCAACCGACCGGGGCGATATATCTATTGCACACACGTCCAAGCCAATATCCTGTAAAGAAAGCGAGTGGCATCCACTCCCCGCCCCCACGTCGAGAACAGCCCCACGTGAAAGCGTAATTGCCACTCGCTCTATTTCAGGCATTTCATCTATCGTCCGGAACAGATCACCAACAGGCATCTCATCTTCGTCAAACATCGAAGAAAACACTCTTAAACGCCCGGCCACACCGTTTTTATAATAATCGGCTATGGCCCACCCCATGGGATCTTTGCGTTCATCGAGTACTCCGGCATTCATAGCTCAAACGGTTCTATCTCATTAAATGAAATGCCATGACGATCCTTGTCCGACAGCAATAAGTCACCGACCGCAACACGCCAATCGATGCCAAGCAACGGATCATCAAAGCGCAACGTCATTTCACTCTCTGGAGCATACTCATTATCCACCTTATATTGAAACTGAGCAATATCACTCAAAACTACAAATCCATGAGCCATGCCTCTGGGGATAAACAACTGCCTTCCATTTTCATGGCTGAGTTCGACAGACACATGCCGTCCATAGGTCGGCGAACTGCGACGCAAATCGACAACCACATCAAGCACCGTACCCTGCGAGACTCTCACCAACTTGGCTTGCGACTTGTCGCCACGCTGAAAATGCAGACCTCGCAACACCCCGCGACCCGACAGCGACTCATTATCCTGGATAAAATCAACCTTGCCTATATGACGGTCAAATTCCTCACGTTTATAGCTCTCCATAAAATAGCCACGAGCGTCACCAAACTTCCTCGGTTCGATCACCCACACGCCTTTTATGTCTTGCTCTACAAAGTTCATTATCTATAATGAAATAATATTCGGGACAAATTTAGTAATTTTGCGTCAATAAATCGACAATTCATTATGGCAATGAAAAATATTATTCTTTTTGACGATACGGCAACTCGCGACAACCTGTTGCCACTCACTTTCACTCGACCGGTCGCCGACATCAGATTTGGCATAACTACAATTGCAGAAAAATGGCAACGGGCTATCCCCGGACAACACTCCCACCTCACAGTCGATTACCTGCAAGCCAAATATCCGGCAATAATCACCGACGACAGCATTTTCATTGCCGGGCACACCTGTCCCGATGAAGTTCTTGTAAATGCAATAAACAGCCTCTCCATCGGAACTGCCCTCACATGCGAAGGCAAGCTATTGGCGTTCCGCGGAAGCCTTGACAACTTCTCCCGACGCAATTGGAGCCAAGAAACGACCTTTGCAGGTCGCCCATTGGCAATAAACATGCTATACGACATATTTGTACTCAACGACAAAGCCTTGCACAACGACTTTATTTCTTTGACCGCCGGGCGCAAAAGCCTCACATTAAGCAAAACCAACACAGTCGTAGGCGACATGTTTTTTGCCGACGGCACCCCAAAGATTTTCATCGAAGAAGGTGCCACAGTAGAGGCAGCCAACCTCAACGTCAACAACGGACCTATATATATAGGTAAAGATGCCGAGGTCATGGAAGGTTCATGCATCAGAGGTCCGTTTGCCCTATGCAACAAAGGAGTGGTCAACATGGGAGCACGCATCTATGGTGCCACCACAATCGGTCCGTATTGCAAAGTCGGCGGCGAGCTTAACAACGTTGTAATGATAGCATATTCCAACAAAGCCCATGACGGATTTCTCGGAAATGCCGTCATTGGTGAATGGTGCAACATCGGAGGTGGTACAACTGCATCAAACCTCAAAAACGACTACACCGAAATCAAGCTATGGAACTATCCCGCCCACCGTTTCCTGCGCACCGGATTGCAATTCTGTGGCCTCATCATGGGCGACCACTCAAAAGCCGGCGTAAACTGCATGTTCAACACCGCAACAGTAGTAGGCGTAGGCGTCAACATTCACGGCTCAGGATTTCCGCGCAACTTTGTAGCATCATTCAGCGAAGGCAGCTCAGCCGGCTTCACCGATGTTTCTCTTGCAAAATTCTTTGACATAGCACAGCGCATGATGGCTCGACGCAACATCGAACTCACAGAGGTTGACCGCGAAATTTTCCAGTCAATCTACGCCATCGCCGACACCTACAAATAACTTTCCGACAAAGAGCTATTGGCAAGCTAAAAGATGTTGTTTAACCCATTATCTCATATTCCGTAGAACGCGAGCCACGGTGCGTGTCACATTCGCCGATGCAAAATCGCGCTGCATTGCCAATTCAAGCGGGATCTTCTCATCCAAAATCGGATAAATCCCGGCAAATCCCATTTGCTCAAGGCTGTCACACATTTCCACGCACCCGCCAATCGCTATAACAGGAATACCAAGGAGTTTCCCGCGGGCAAGAACTCCGGCAGCAGTTTTTCCTTTAGCCGTTTGAAAATCCACTTTCCCTTCGCCCGTAATCACCAAATCGGTGCCGGCAATAATCTCGTCAAAACCTATTGCATCAAGCACCATATCTATACCCTTTTTGAGCGTAGCACCAAGAAAAGCGAGAAACGCGCCACCCATGCCGCCGGCCGCACCGGCTCCCGCAACAGGTACTACATCGATACCATATTTAGCCTTTATGACACGGGCAAACGATGCCATTCCGGCATCAAGCCGGCAAACCATTGCCGCATCGGCCCCTTTTTGCGGAGCAAACACCGGAGCAGCACCCTCCGAGCCACAAAACGGAGTGTCAACATCACATGCCACCGCAAAATCCGATTCTTTAACCGATTGCGGAACACAACTATCATCTATCACAGCAATATCTTCAAGCCTTCCGCCACAGCAATCATCGATCAAATGCCCTTCAGCGTCATAAAACTTAAAGCCCATAGCCTGAAGCATTCCCGTTCCGGCATCGTTTGTTGCGCTGCCGCCGATACCCACAAGAAACTTACGGCAGCCACGCGCCATAGCGTCCATTATCATTTCTCCTGTTCCGCGCGTCGATGTCACAAGAGGATTTCTTTCCTCAACCGACAACAACGGCAAGCCGCTTGCCGCAGCCATTTCTATGACAGCTGTATCTCCGGCAATACCATATTCTGCTTTTATCGATCGCCCCAACGGATCACTCACCGCAACAGCCACCTTCTTCCCATGCAATGCATCGACCACGGCATCTACCGTACCCTCGCCGCCGTCAGCGACATTCACCTCTACAACTGTGCATTCGGGAAAAACCTCCCCGATACCCTTTGCTGCACTCTGAGCCACCTCCACTGATGTCAGCGAACCTTTAAACGAATCCGACGCTATAACTATTTTATTCATTTCCGCTCCAAAATTATGAAGTTGTTTGATTTAAAAATCAGCCTATTAACATATATGTAACAACACTGCCCACCGTCAGCACAAAGCCAACGACAGTCTCATACGGAATCAGTCTCAAACGCTCACCCACGCTGAAACCCATCGAACCGCCGGTAGCATGGAAAAACGAGCCGTGAGGCAAATGGTCGAGCGTAGTCGCACCGGCATTGATCATTGCAGCACCCCATACAGCCGACACCCCCGCGGCTACGATTGCATCGGAAAACGAAGCCGAAGCTATCGTCGCACCCGCCGTAGTCGAGGCTGTAGCCGCCGACATCAATGCCCCCGATATCGGTGCCATAAAAGTTCCTCCGTTGCTCCACCCTTCCAACGCCGATACAAGCACATCTTTTATCGATGAAGCCTTGATGATACCGGCAAGCGTACCGGTACCCACAAGCAATATCGCAATTCCCGACATCTTTTCCAAGCCGTATGACAGGCATGTACCCATATTTCTCCAGTTACGTGTAGCAATAATCCCTACAATACCACCCACCGGCAACGCAATCATCGGATCGATAACCACACCGGCAATCGGACGCAATGCGAGCAACAATATAGTAACAACCGAACCCAACAAACTGCGCCACAGCGACGGCAAATCCTCTTCACTCCCTTCCGAATAATCCCCCTCCATTAAATCGCCCTTGGGCATCAACGGAACAATGATAAACACCGTCACCGCCAAACCCACAAGAGCAGGAATGATACCTGCACCCATCACCGACGACAAAGGAGCGTCAAAATTTTCTGCCGCAATAATCGTATTTGGGTTAGGCGAAATTATATTACCGCATTTTCCGCCACCAATCATAGCAAGCAACAGCTTAAACTTTGGCAACCTCAACTTACACCCCATAATAATGGCAATAGGAGCAATCGTAATGACAGCAACATCGATAAACACACCCATGGCCGTCAGTATCAACGCCGACAAAGCCAACGCAAGATATATATAACGTTGCCCCAACGCCTTGATTATACTCTTTGCAATCGTGGAGGCCGCACCCGTTTTGACAAGCATTCCCGTCAACACTCCCGCAGTGATTATCCTTACAATAGCAGGAGTTATATCTTTCACTCCCGCCAACATTTCAGCAACCGTCGTTTCAAGACCCCAACCGGCAAGCAAACCGCCTGCCACTGCACCAATTACCAAACTATAAACCGGCGATAGCTTCTTCACAATCAACACTATCGACAAACAAAGCCCTATCAAGGCCGCAAGAGCGCTACTCATATCTTCACTGCTTTTTCATGATTTCAATGCGAAGTTAGTAAAAATTTCCACACATCACACATTTATTGTGCATTAGGCATTAAATTCGTAACTTTGTGGCTTATTATAAATAACAGCTATTTATCAGATGATCACGCAAGAGCAACTCAAAGAGACTATCGAACGCAAGGAAGCCCTTAAACGCTATCTTGATATAGACAGTAAAAAAATACAAGTAGAGGAAGAAGAACTGCGCACTCACGTTCCCGATTTTTGGGAACACCCCAAAGAGGCACAAATCCAAATGAAGAAAATAAAAGACCTTCAACAATGGATAGATGGATATGCCGAGGTTGAAAAAGCAGCCGACGAGCTTGCGCTCGCATGGGACTTCTACAAGGAAGAACTTGTTACCGAAGAAGATGTTGACAACTTGTACTCCGACGCAATCTCTAAGATCGAAAATCTGGAGCTACGCAACATGTTGCGACGAGAAGAAGACAAAATGGGCGTCGTACTGAAAATCAATTCCGGAGCAGGCGGCACCGAAAGTCAGGATTGGGCTTCAATGCTCATGCGCATGTATCTGCGCTGGTGTGAAAAAAACGGCTACAAAACATCTATTGCCAACCTGCTCGAAGGCGACGAAGCCGGCATAAAATCATGCACCATAAATGTCGAAGGCGATTTTGCCTATGGCTACCTCAAAAGCGAGAACGGAGTACATCGACTCGTGCGCGTATCGCCATATAACGCTCAAGGCAAACGCATGACTTCATTTGCTTCGGTCTTTGTCACCCCACTTGTCGATGACACGATAGAGGTCAAAGTCGAGCAATCATTGCTCTCTTGGGACACTTTCCGAAGCGGTGGCGCCGGTGGACAGAACGTCAACAAAGTAGAATCGGGTGTTCGTCTTCGTTACCAATTCACCGACCCCTACACCGGTGAAAAAGAAGAAATTCTCATCGAAAACACCGAGACTCGCGACCAGCCAAAAAACAAAGAAAATGCCTTGCGGCAACTGCGATCAATACTATATGACAAAGAATTGCAACATCGCATGCAAGAACAGGCTAAAATCGAAGCCGGTAAAATGAAAATCGAATGGGGCTCACAAATACGCAGTTACGTCTTTGACGACAGACGCGTTAAAGACCACCGCACCAACTACCAGACATCAGACGTAAACGGCGTTATGGACGGCGACCTTGACGGATTCATTAAAGCCTACCTAATGGAATTTTCCGAATCGGCTCAATAATCACTGACGACAACTACACAACTTAAATGAAAGACAAACTGACCATCATAAAAGTTGGAGGGAAAATAGTGGAAGAACCGCAAACCCTCGACTCTTTGTTGCGCGATTTTGCCGCTATCGACGGATTTAAACTGCTCGTTCACGGAGGCGGTCGCTCAGCAACAAAAATGGCGGCATCGCTCGGCATTGAGACAAAAATGATCGACGGACGCCGCGTAACCGATGCCGAGATGCTACAGGTCGTGACAATGGTTTATGGCGGGTTGGTCAACAAAAACATCGTTGCCGGGCTTCAAGGCTTGGGCATCGATGCACTTGGCATGACCGGAGCCGACATGAATATCATTCGCAGCGACCGACGACCTGTAACCACAGTTGACTATGGCTTCGTAGGCGACGTAAAAGAGGTTAACGGCGATGCACTTGCGACACTCATTCGTGCCGGAGTAGTCCCTGTAATCGCTCCACTCACCCACGACGGCAAAGGATCTTTGTTGAACACCAACGCCGATACAATGGCAGGTGAGACAGCAAAAGGTCTCGCCTCTCACTTTGACGTGAAATTGGTTTTCTGCTTTGAGAAAGCCGGAGTATTGCGCGATGAAAACGATGACGACTCGGTCATCTCCCATATCACTCGCGACAGCTATTGCAATTTGAGAGAAGAAGGCATAGTGAGCGGCGGAATGATTCCTAAATTAGACAATGCTTTTGACGCCATAGAGGCAGGTGTATCAGAAGTCATCATCACTAAAGCATCTTCACTCAGCAATCTCTCAGCCGGGACCCATCTGAAATAAATTAAAACTTTATTAGCGATATTTGATTAATAAATATTATCTTTGCGCTCAAATTTTTCACAAACAGAAATATGAAAGTAGCTATCGTAGGCGCAAGTGGCGCCGTAGGTCAAGAATTTTTACGAGTACTTGACCAACAAAATTTCCCCATTGACGAACTGTTGCTTTTCGGTTCAAGCCGCAGCGCAGGAC
>CAZBUT010000047.1:0-8695 GCA_964495165.1 uncultured Muribaculaceae bacterium
TATACAACAAGGATGAAGCAAATGTGACTTCTGCCAAGATATATTACGGAACAAGTAGTAACCCAACAACAAGTAAGTCTGCATCGGTGAGCGGATCTATGATTTCTGCAAATATTTCAGGCCTTAAAGCCGGCACAACATACTACGTTAAATGTGTGGCAACCGGAAAGGGTGGTACAACTACAACCTCAGTAACAAAATGTATAACTAATTATTAATGATATTGATATGGAAAAATTTTTAGAAAGAATATCATTGTGCGGTTGTGTTTTTGCTTTAGTTATTGCTCTTTCTTCGTGTGGGGAAGATGAACCAAATGAGTCTGATGACTTATTTGAACCTGAGATTCCTGAAAACAATCAAGAAAATGATAATACTCAATCTGAAGAATCAATGTCTGGAAATTATGTGTTGTATTCAGCGGTAGAGAAAACGATATACGCTTCGGGCGGAGCAATTACAATGCAACAGTTTTGTGATCCGGAATATGAAGTTAATCCATGGAGTGGAAGAACTGTTTTGAAGTCATATGATAAATACGATTTTACATATAATCTTCCTAATAGTGTGTGTTTTGAATCCTCTACAAACAAAATGAATTGCACATTGAATATTAAGGGTCTCATTTCGACTGCAGAAACTCATTGGGAGTCTTATGATTTTGAGTATGATGCTAAAAATAGATTGACATCAGCAACAATCAAGGTCGCTTCGGAAATTCATGAAAAGAAATATTCCTATGATAATTTGTATAATATCATTGGATATAAGCGAATTTTAAATGGAGAAGTTATTAATGAAACGAAAGTGGAATATACTACAATTCTGGCAAAAACTATTCCGTTACAACTTCTTGCCGGTAATGAGATGTGGCTTTTATTTGAAGTCCCTTTTATGGAAATGGGACTTTATGGGAATTCAATACCATTATACCTTATAGATAGAATTGTTACGAAATCATCAACAGGAGAAGAAATTGAAACAGTTTATGAGTATAAGTTGAACAGCAATGGCTATGTTGAGGAGATGACGGCGATGGATTATCGAGCCTCTCAGACATTTATATCAAAATGGGAATTTGAGTGGTTGGAGGTTTCAACTCCCTCATATACCAATTGGCTTTTTTCTGATATTACATCACCTTACTACCGATATATAAAATAAACTATGTAACTTCTCCAGGTTGAGGGATTTTGAAATATCTTGGAAATTTGTCTAAGATTATAAAACTTTTGTTTGGTTATGTTGTTTCATTATTAAACTCATAACCAAACATTTTTATATGAAAAAGACACTATTATTGATTCTCGTCATGCTGGGTTGCGTGACAGTTTCCGCTCAAAAAACCGCTAAAAACGAAATCAAACAGCTTCAGGCGTTTTTGGCTCAAACTTCTGATAAGGGCATCAGCAATGCCCAAGCTCTCCAAATCACTGATTTGCGCAATCCCTCTACATGGAAAGGTGTTACTATGGAAAACGGACATATAACATCTATCGATTGGAAACACAAAAATCTTTCCGGTCCGATTAATCTGTCGGGTTTTACGGCTTTGACTAAGGTTGATTTATCTCACAATCAATTGACTTCGATGTCTGTGGCCGGCTGTACAGCTCTATTGGATATAAATGTATCGCGTAACGCATTGACGACAATAGATTTTACCGGCTGTGCCGCTCTTGAGAAAATCAATGTTGCCGGTAATCGTTTAACCGACTTGACGTTGTCTGATACCCCGGCAATAAAGTCTCTTAATTGCTCCAACAACTTGTTTGTTGACTTAAATGTGTCGAGTGCCCTTAAACTTGAAACTCTCAATTGTCAAGACTGTCATTTGGAGAATCTTCTCGTTGACGGCTGTACGGCTTTGAAAAATCTTTATTGCGGATATAACCGCCTGACAACGTTAAACCTTATCGGTGTTGAAAATCTATCGGTGCTGAATGTCGATGATAATAAAATCGCAACACTCATATTGTCGGGATTGCCCTCTCTCAGCACGCTCATGTGCAGTGACAATAATATGCAGACACTTGTTTTGCGCGATTGCGGCGCTTTGATGGATTTGATATGCGCATATAATAATTTAACTTCGTTGAGCATAGAGCGTTGTCCCAATATTGCGTTTGTCGATTGTTCTTATAACAACTTGACTGAGTTGTCATTGTCAAATCTCGCATTTTTGCAGCGTGTGCTATGCAACAACAATCAATTGACAATGCTTGATGTGTCATTTGACCCGGCTCTCACATTTGTCAATTGCCGCTACAATATGATAACCGATTTGCGTACTATTGCCAGCCCCAATTTGCGCATGATCGCATTCCGTTGGAGCTATTAAAGCTGTATTATTTGGCGCTATCTGACATGACGCTGTGTTTTGCGCAAGGGAACTTTGGCTCTCTTGCGCATTTCTTTGCGATGTGAAATAAATTGCGTAATTTTGCATGTTAATTACAGCTTTGACAACAATAACAGATATTCCGCTGAATGAAAAATATTAGAAACTTCTGTATTATAGCTCATATCGACCACGGAAAGAGCACTCTTGCCGATCGACTTCTCGAATACACAAAAACTATATCGGAAAAAGACTTGCAGGCGCAAGTGCTTGATGATATGGATCTTGAACGCGAGCGAGGTATCACTATCAAAAGCCATGCCATACAAATGGAATATGTGCTCAATGGGGAAAAATATGTCTTGAACCTCATTGACACTCCGGGACACGTCGATTTTTCCTATGAAGTGTCACGCTCTATTGCTGCATGTGAAGGGGCTTTGCTCATTGTTGATGCGTCACAAGGTATTCAGGCTCAGACTATTTCCAATCTATATATGGCAATCGACAATGATTTGGAGATAATTCCGGTTGTCAATAAGGTCGATCTTGATAGTGCAAAACCCGACGAGGTTGAAGATCAGATAATTGACTTGCTTGGCTGTAAAAGAGAAGAAATAATAAGAGCGAGCGGAAAAACCGGTATTGGCATTCCTGAGATACTTGAAGCAATCATCGAGCGTGTGCCGGCTCCTGTGGGTGATGCCGAAGCTCCGTTACAAGCCTTGATATTTGACTCGGTGTTTAACCCGTTTCGCGGCATCATTGCTTATTTCAAGATTGTAAACGGTGCAATACGCAAAAATGATTATGTGAAGTTTGTGGCAACTGGCAAGGAGTACCATGCCGATGAAATCGGTGTCTTGAAATTGGATATGCAGCCCGCCGATGTGTTGTCGGCCGGCAATGTCGGTTATATAATCTCAGGTATAAAGACTTCTAAGGAGGTAAAAGTAGGAGATACAATTACCCATGTAGAACGTCAATGTGAAAATGCGATTGACGGCTTTGAGGAGGTTAAACCCATGGTGTTTGCCGGAGTATATCCGATTGAAACCGAAGATTTTGAGAACTTGCGCGCATCGCTTGAAAAACTTCAGCTCAATGATGCATCTCTTACATTCCAACCCGAGTCATCAATGGCTCTCGGTTTCGGTTTCCGTTGCGGATTCCTCGGTTTGTTGCACATGGAAATCGTGCAGGAACGACTTGGACGTGAGTTTGACATGGACGTTATAACCACAGTCCCCAACGTGTCCTATCGTGTATATGACAAGAAAGGGGATATGGTAGAGGTGCACAACCCCTCGGGTCTGCCCGATTTGACTCTCATCGATCATATCGAGGAACCATATATACGTGCATCTGTAATTACTGCCGCCGACTATATCGGTCCGATCATGACATTGTGTCTCGGCAAGCGTGGGGAGTTGGTGAAGCAGGAGTATATATCAGGAAACCGCATGGAGATGATTTTTGATATGCCTCTTGGCGAAATTGTGATAGACTTCTATGATAAGCTAAAGAGCATTTCAAAAGGGTATGCCTCGTTTGATTACCATTTGCACGATTTCAGAGAGTCAAAACTTGTGAAACTCGATATATTGCTGAATGGCGAGAGTGTCGATGCTTTGAGCACACTCACTCATGCCGACAATGCCGTGACATTTGGTCGCCGCATGTGTGAGAAACTGAAAGAACTTATTCCGCGCCAGCAATTTGATATAGCTATACAGGCGGCCATTGGCGCAAAGATAATAGCTCGTGAAACTATAAAGGCTGTGCGCAAAGATGTGACCGCAAAATGTTATGGTGGTGACATCTCGCGTAAACGCAAGTTGCTTGAAAAGCAGAAGAAAGGTAAGAAGCGCATGAAGCAGATCGGTTCTGTCGAAGTACCGCAGAAGGCGTTTCTTGCAGTGCTTAAACTCGACTAAAAGTATTTGTCATGGAAGTCGTGTACGAGGACAACCACGTTATCATTGTCAATAAGCGTCCCGGTGAGATTGTGCAAGGCGACAAAACCGGAGACCGACCTTTGGTTGATATTCTAAAAGATTGGATAAAAGAGAAATACAATAAACCCGGCAATGTTTTCTGCGGCGTAGTGCATCGCCTTGACCGTCCGGTGTGTGGATTAGTCGTTTTTGCCAAGACTTCTAAAGCGTTGTCTCGCCTGAATGAAATGTTTCGTAATGGAGAGGTGCATAAAACATATTGGGCAATAACGCGCAATGCGCCTTCCAAGCCCGAAGATACATTGGTGCATTATATCACCACAGTAGAACGAAACAACAAATCATACGCATCGTTGACTCCGCGCAATGGAGCGAAAGAGGCTCGTCTGAGCTACAGGCATATTGCATCAAGCGAGCGTTACCATTTGCTTGAAGTGAATCTGATGACCGGGCGCAAGCACCAGGTAAGGGTGCAGCTGTCGGCTATAGGTTGTCCCATTAAAGGCGACTTGAAATATGGTGACAAGCGTAGCAATCCCGATGGCAGCATTTCATTAATGGCTCGTCATGTTAGGTTTATCCACCCGGTGTCGGGTAAAGAAATCGACATTACTTCCCCTGTACCATCCGATGATAATCTTTGGCAGGCTCTTGCCGGAGAGAGTTCTAATTAACGAGTGTCTTTAAGGGCAATTTATAATATCTTAAAATTTAAATCAACTTCTTAATGGAAAAAGAAGATTTGAAAATAGTGTTTCTTGGTACACCTGACTTTGCGGTTGAGAGCCTTCGCCGTATTCATGAAGGTGGATATAACATAGTGGGAGTAGTTACAATGCCCGACAAACCGGCAGGGCGCGGACACAAATTATTGCAATCTCCGGTGAAGCAATATGCCGTTGAGCATGGTTTGAGATTGATGCAACCGCCAAACTTGAAAGCAGAAGATTTTGTTGAAGAGCTGAGGTCGCTGAATGCCGATTTGTTTATAGTTATAGCATTTCGCATGTTGCCCGAGGTCGTTTGGTCGATGCCACGGTTAGGCACATTTAATCTTCATGCTTCTCTGTTGCCTAAATATAGAGGTGCGGCTCCGATAAATTGGGCTGTTATCAATGGCGATACAGAAACCGGTGTGACTACATTTTTCTTGAAGCATGAGATTGATACCGGCGATATTATACGTCAAGAACGCGTTGAAATAAGACCGGAGGATAATGTTGGTGATGTGCACGACCGATTGATGATACTTGGCGCAGATCTTACACTCGACACGATACAGCATATTTTAAATGGAGATTTGAAAACTATTTCTCAAGATGATTTGTTGCAAGGTGCCGAACCGACTCCTGCTCCTAAAATTTTTAAGGACACATGCCATCTCGATTGGACATCAAAAGCAGTGAGTGTACATAATCTTGTGCGCGGTCTGTCTCCATATCCTGCTGCATGGACTGAGTTTTTTGACGGTGATTCCGAGCCGTTGGCTGCCAAGATTTTTGAAACTGCTACCATAGAGTACTCCGGTTGTTTGACACCGGGAAAGGTTACAATTGAGTCAGGACGCATGTATGTCGATTGTGCCGATGCGCGCATTGAGATATTATCATTGCAAGTGGCGGGTAAGAAGCGTATGCCGGTAGCTGATTTCTTGAGAGGCTCACGTTTTGGCTCATCGGTATTCGTTAGATAACAAAATGAAAAGGGCGATTGAACTATTAGCTCCGGCTCGTGATGCCGATGTGGCGATTGACGCTATAAAAGCAGGTGCCGACGCAGTGTATATAGGTGCTGTGGGATATGGTGCAAGAGCCGCGGCGTGTAACAGTGTCGAAGATATTGCCAGAGTGACAGGTTTTGCTCATAAGTTCAATGCCCGGGTATATGTAACGTTAAATACTATAATATATGATTCGGAAATCGCTCATGTAGAGAGGTTGATAACTGAATTGTATGAGGTCGGAGTCGATGCATTGATTGTGCAGGATATGGGTGTTTTGCGCATGAAGATACCACCTATTGCATTGCATGCCAGCACCCAATGTGACACACGTGGCGTAGAAAAGGCACGGTTTCTGCAACAGGTGGGTTTCTCCCAAATTGTGTTGGCGCGCGAACTCTCATTGACTGAAATTTCTGCAATACATAAAGCTGTAGATGTCCCTCTTGAAGCATTTGTACATGGTGCATTATGTGTGAGTTATAGCGGTGATTGCCAAGCGAGTTGCGTTGCTATGGGGCGCAGTGCCAATAGGGGCGAATGTGCGCAGATGTGTCGTTTGCCATATCGGTTAACCGACGGGGCAGGACGCTGTCTGGTCGATAATAAGCATTTGCTGTCACTGCGTGATATGAATCGAAGCCGCGACATTCAGGCTATGATAGAAGCCGGTGTGTCATCTTTTAAAATTGAAGGTAGGTTGAAAGATGCCGGCTATGTGAAAAATATTGTGGCTTATTACCGCAAAAAGATAGATGATGTGATTCGATCAAACCCCGACAAATATTGCCGATTGTCAACCGGTCAAAGTCAATGCGGATTTGAACCCGATCCAGCTAAAAGTTTTAACCGCCGATTTACTACCTATTTTTTGCATGGAAGGGAAGATAAAATAGCATCGATCGACACTCCTAAATCTCGCGGTGAACGAGTAGGGACTGTTAAAATGGTAAAGGGTGACACGATAGTCGTGAATCTCGAAAAACAGCTCAATAATGGTGACGGGATTGTGTATTTTGATACAAAAGGTGAATTTAAAGGATTCAGATTGAATAAAATCAACGGAGATAGTTTATATCCGGCATCGCCTGTTAATATAGAACAAGGAACGGTATTATACCGCAACTATGATAAAAAGTGGAACGACATAATTGAATCTGCGCGGTTAGACCGTTGTATTGAAGTGTTGATGAAATTGGAAAGACGCAGCAATGGTATCACTTTGAGTGTCAGCGATGAGCGCGGTAATAAGGTGGAATTGAGCGTTGGCGATGAACTGCAACTGTCTCGCACCCCGCAGCAAGAGTCTCGCAAACGGGTGTTGACCAAGACCGGCAATACTATTTACCGGGTGACACACTTAACCGATAATCTTGAAGGGTATTTTATCCCTGCATCAAAACTCACCGAGTTGCGTAGAAATGTGCTTGCTATGCTTGATGAAAGACAACGGCTTGATTATAAGCGTGACGAGCGGCGCAAAGAAGATAAACAAGCGTTGTTGCCACAAGGTGAAAACCTCTCTTATCATGATAATGTGGTAAACTGTCTCGCCGAGGAATTTTACCGTGAACATGGTGCTAAAACAATAGAAAAAGCATTGGAAATCACCGGGGTAAAAGACGGTGAAACAATAGTGATGACTACAAAATATTGTTTGCGGCGAGAAATGGGCTATTGCTTGAAAACCTCGCGCGGGCGAGAATGGAAAGCACCGTTATATCTGCAATCGGCAAACAATCGCTTCCGTCTCGACTTTGATTGCGTCAACTGCCACATGCGCCTCATCTATCTTGTTAAATAATTATATTACTTTTACTCGTAAGTGGATAGATGATTTATAGTGTTAAAAATTTTTTTTGGGGGGTAAGTGTTAAATTATGAGTTTTTGTTGTAAATAAAGTTGAATATTCAGATTTATTGGTTACATTTGAACTATAACAACTATTTAACCAACCTCATATTTGACTGAGACCTAATACCTAACACCTTGCTGTGAAAAGGTTTATTCACGTTATATTATCTTTTGTATTGACGTGTGTAGCGATGTCGGCACAAGAGCATGTGTCTGATTCATTGGAGATATTTTTCTACCAAGGTAAGTCTTATTGGGCACCAAATTTCAAGGAAAATGACAAGCGTCTGAAAGAATTTGTGGAACGTTTCCGTCAATTGCGTGAAAATCAGATCATGAGCAAAATTTCTAAGATTCATATCATTTCGGGTGCTTCTCCCGAAGGTCCTTGGGCTTTGAACCAACGATTGTCAAGTAATCGTGCAAAGTGTGTTCAAGGTGTGTTGAAGCAGTATATAGATCTTCCAGACTCGGTGGTTGTTGTGGATTCTCGCGGTGTCAATTGGCAAGGGTTGCATAGCTCACTGTCGGGGCAGGGTTGTTGCAACTTCCCAAGCAGGTATAGTATTAAGGTATAAAAAAGCGAGACAATCTCTTGGAAATTGCCTCGCTTTGTGTAACCGTCAAGTAGAGCGCTGAGCTTACTTTCTGATACCAAGCTCTTTTTGAGCGATGATTGCACGGTAGCGGTTGATGTCTTTTTTCTTGAGATAGTCAAGAAGACGACGACGTTTACCTACAAGTGCTTTAAGAGCTCGCGCTGTTGTATAATCTTTGTGATTTGACTTTAGGTGTTCAGTCAAATGAGCAATACGAACCGA
>CAZBUT010000048.1:0-8620 GCA_964495165.1 uncultured Muribaculaceae bacterium
CACAGCTTAGAAGGCTGTTGCTCTATCCAGCTGAGCTACTGGACCATCTTTCTTTAAGCCTATTTTTTGACTTAATCGTTTATTTTGCGATGCAAAGGTAGTGATTTCCGTTGACTTTACAAAGATTTTTACGTCTCTTAATTTAAAGAATCGAGGACGCGACGTATTTTTTCGTAGGTTGTGATGCGGGTAGGCACCAATGGCAGTCTAAGTTCATTCTCGATATAACCCATTGCATTGAGCAGACATTTAACTCCTGCCGGATTGCCGTCAACAAACAACAGGCTGAACAATTCGGTAAAACGGTGATGAATGAGCAATGCCTTTTCAAAGTCGCCATTCAATGCCAATCTCACCATTTTGGAAAATTCACGAGGAAAAGCATTTCCTATTACAGAAATTACGCCTACAGCACCAAGCGTTATAAGTGGAAATGTTATGCCGTCATCGCCTGATATTACAAGAAAATCTTCACGCTTATTCTTGATTATATCGTCCATCTGGGTAATGTTGCCCGATGCCTCTTTAACGCCGATAATATTGCTGAAGTCACGAGAAAGTCTCAATGTGGTTTCTGCTGTCATATTAACTCCCGTGCGTCCCGGGACATTGTAAAGAATTACGGGGAGCGGAGAAGCCTCGGCTATTGCTTTATAGTGTTGATAAATACCTTCTTGCGAGGGTTTGTTGTAATACGGCACAACCGACAGCACTGCACTGAAAGGAGACAAATCTGCTGTCTTCAACTCCTCGACAAGCGCCATGGTGTTGTTTCCTCCAATACCGATCACAAGGGGCACCCGTCCGTTTACACGTTCAACAACAAACCGCTTCACCGATTGACGTTCCTCAGCATTCAAAGTGGCAGTCTCTGCTGTTGTTCCCAACACTACGAGATAGTCGACTCCGCTCTTTATCTGATATTCCAACAACCGGGCAAGCGCATCATAATCAATGGTTTTATCTTGTTTAAAAGGTGTAATCAACGCTACACCCATACCCTTTAGGTTTATCCTTGCCATGGGAAATTCTTTAAATGAATTGCAAAATTAACCAATGTAGTCCATTTACACAAAATATCATTGTAAAAAGTAAGGTCTTAAACCTTTTAATGCGATAAAATGTTGTAATATTAAACGCAATTATCAACATAAAAAAACATAGGTTATGACAGACTTCAACAGCACAATCAGCAGCTCCAAGCCCACATTGGTCGATTTCTATGCCCAATGGTGCGGTCCTTGCAAAATTCAGTCTCCAATAATTGAAAAAGTTAAAGAAAGCATAGGAGACAAAGCAACAATACTCAAGGTAGATGTTGATCACGACAACGAATTGGCTGCAATGTATCACATACAATCAATACCCACTCTCATTTTGTTTAAAAACGGGAAAGCGCTATGGCGAGTGAGTGGCGTTCGCACAGCCGATATTATCGAAGCCAAAATCAACGAAGCTTTATAAACACAAGAGGCGCCGGTGAGTGCGCCTCTTGTGTTATATCTAAGTCTTATAACAGCATCAGTACAAGCACTTGTGCCGCGACGACACGCAAGAACATAGTCAACGGATATACTGTAGAATAAGCTACCGCAGGAGCGTCGTTTCCGGTACTGTTGTTGGCATAGGCAAGTGCAGGAGGATCGGTACACCCCCCCGACATAAGACCCATTATCGTGAGGAAATTTATCTTGTAACAGCCACGTGCGATACAGCCCACCACAATCAAAGGCACTACGGTGATGATAAAGCCCCAAATGACCCACCACATACCGGTTGTATTGAATACCGTAAGCGCAAAATCTTTTCCCGAGGAAATCCCCACTGATGCGAGGAACAGACAGATTCCCAATTCACGCATCAACAATGATGCCGACGATGACGTGTAGGTTATCAGTTTAAACTTATAGCCAAATCGGCTTAACAAAATAGCAACGACAAGCGGTCCGCCGGCCAATCCCAATTTCATACCGAAGCCTACATTTATCGAGCCTAAGATTATACCAAATAAGATTCCGACAAAAATCGTAATCAAGTTTGGCTCGTTTAATCGTTTCATCGAGTTACCGAGCTTTGTCGCAAGGCGGTTTATATCTTCTTCATTACCGACAACAGTCAGACGGTCGCCTATTTGAAGACGCAATCCGGGCGAAGCGAGCAAATCTACACCGGCACGATTGACACGTGTCGCATTCAATTTATAACCCATGCGCAATCTCAGAGATCCTATTGTCGCTCCGTTGTAATTACCTTTGGTTATGAGAATACGGCGTGATACCACCGGACTCGGCATTGCTTTCCAATCCATATCTATCTCAGGTCCGATTACAGCCTTCAAACGATCCTCATCATGTGCTGACATCACTACCAACACTTTGTCGCCGGCATGTATTTCCGTTTCTGACTTTGGTATAACAATCGACCCGTCGGCTCGCATCAGCCTTGATACTACAAAATTACAATTGATGATGTCATGTATTTGTTGCAGGTTTTTACCTTCGATAAGTTGATTGGTCGCTTCAAACGTCACCACATGGGGTTTGAGTTGGCTGTTTTCAGCCTCATCTTCAATTTCTTTAACCTCTTTATCAACTTTTATACGGAATATCCATTTCACGATGAACATTGCGAGAATTATACCAACCACACCAAGAGGATAGGCCGCGGCGTACCCCATCGCCATAGTGTTTGCGGCGGTTATATCCCCTACAGTTTGTTGAGCGGCGGCGAGTCCGGGGGTATTGGTTACAGCTCCCGACATAACACCCACCAATGCACTCATTGAAGTGTTTCCGTCTATAAAATATATCGCAAGCACAATGGCAACATTAAGCAATATCCCCAACACGGCAAGTCCATTCAATCTCATACCGCCTTTTTTGAACGATGAGAAAAAACCGGGACCCACTTGAAGACCGATAGAGAAGATAAATAAAATCAGGCCAAACTCTCTGACGAAATGCAACACTTCTCCGTCGACAATATAGCCGAAGTGTCCCATAATAATTCCGACAAAGAGCACAAATGTCACACCCAGTGACACGCCACCCAATTTTAGTTTGCCAAGATACACACCCAACGCAATAACAAACGAGTAAAGCACTATCGTACTCGCCAATCCTGTATTGCCTGGACATAAAAGGTTCTGAATCCAATCCATTGTGATTGAGAAATAAGTTAATTATTATATGATTGCAGCCCCTTGTCTGCAAAATTGTCTGCAAAGTTACTGCTTTTTCGCCAAACAGCGACCGTTCATCTTGTTAATTTTAAGAAATAGAACAATTTTAAACAGTTTCCGACTGCTACAATTCCGCTTACTTATATCAGTGGCAATATTTCTGCAGGTGAAGAGACAATATTATCGGCGTGGAACTCTTGTAATTCGCTAAGAGGCCGGAATCCCCAAGTAACACCTACCGAGTCTACGCAGGCTCTGCGTGCCGTTTCCATATCAACTCCGGAATCGCCTACATATAGCACATGAGATTTTTCAACAGGCGATTTAGACAGTATGTCAAACACGATAGAGGGATCAGGTTTGACAGGATATTCATCCTTCTGACCTTCGACAGCCGCCCAATTAAAGTCCGAGAAATAATACTCTATGAGTTTTTCCACCGCTTTCTGATATTTATTTGAAGCCACTGCGATTTTCACACCATTCGATGTCAAATTCTGCAACAACTCCACTATACCTGGATATGGTCGAGTCAAATCGGCATTATGCTCGTCGTAATACTCCATAAAATGCTTACGCATCAGTAATACATTTTCCTCTGAACGTGCATTTTCAGGTAACACCCTTTCGAGCAGTCTCATAACACCATTCCCTACAAAAAACGGATATTTTGATATCTCATGAGTCGTATACCCCATTTTCTCCAAAGCATAATTTGCCGCCGTCCCAAGATCATCGATTGTATTGAGCAACGTACCGTCAAGATCAAAAATCACAAGTTTCTTCATGTTATCATTGTTTTTAGAATGGGTAACCCACCGAGAAGTGAAACGCTGCATCACGCCCCCAATCGGGGTGAGCAATTGGCCAACGCTCTTGATCTTCAGCCGGATTATATGCCTTCATACCCAAATCAAATCTCAACAGAAAATATGTAAAATCAAGACGCAATCCCAATCCGTAAGACATCGCAAACTCTTTATAGAATGAGTCAAACTTGAATTTTCCGCCCGGTTGATTCTCGTAATTGTGAATTGTCCAGATGTTTCCTGCGTCTACAAACAATGCGCCTTCTAAAATCCAAAATAATTTTGCCCGATATTCAAGACTCAAATCAATGCGAATATCACCGCACTGGTTTATAAAATCGGTTACGGAGTTTTTGGAATTGTACCTGCCGGGACCGAGTGTTCTCACTCCCCAGCCTCTCACGCCATTGGCACCACCGGCATAGAAACGTTTTTCAAACGGCAGCATAGATGAATTGGCGTATGGCACTCCGATACCAAAGCCCGTGTGGAAAGCAATCGAGTTGCGGTCATTGAAATTGCGTGTATAAGTATAGTCTATTTCGCCCTTCACATATTGTGAATATTGAATACCAAATACTTTATATGCTCCCTCTTCCCGTTTCTGTCCCAACAGATTGGACAAGCCATACAGCACATTTCCGGCAGTCTCTATCGACGCTCTCAGCGTGTATATATTGGGTTGTAGCCTGAATCGTCCAATCGTTGATTGCAGACGCTTATTGGTCTGATAGTAGGTATATCCCATGCGCATTATAAAGTGATCTTCATAGCTGTATCGCAACAACGGATTTGAAGGAGCTATCTGATCAATGAAATCTATCGTGCTGCTTGGCAAATATACATAGTTGACATCAATAAAATCAAATGTGCGGCGCACGGTATTCTGTCGATTGTTCCACTTGTATTTCCAGCCGGCACCGGCAATAATGCGTGTATATTCGGGACGTTCTTGATAATTAAACGACACGGCAAATTCAGTCGTTGCCTTCATGCGTTGTTTAAACGATTTTGACAGGAACGGACTCATGAATTTAGGAAATGTGATACCTACCTCTGCTGCATATTCGGTATATCGGTCATTTATCAACCCCTCTATATCACCCGAGATACTTTCGTATGAGCCACGAAGTTTGGCAGTCAGCAATTCCGAGCCTTTTGCGAGATTTCGATGCTGATATGTTATTCCGGCACCAAATCCGAGGTCTCCCTCTGAGTTTGTACCTTCCAATTCAAATGTCACTCCTTGTTTTTTACCTCTCGAAAGCAAAATATAAGCGTCCATCCACACATCTGAGCCGATCGAGGCTACCGGATCGAGATTTATGTTTATGAATTTCAATATACCTAAGCGTCCGAGTGACTCATAGGTCTGGTCTATCAACGACACTTGATACAGGCTGTTAGGTTCGATATGGCAACATTCTTCCAATGTCGACGGTTTCAGATAATGGTCTTTCCCGTAAAGTATAGTGACATTCTTATACTCTACAGTATCAATTGCGCCATAGTCGCCATTGGAATAATTGCGTGAAGCGTCATAGTTTGTGACAAAAATCACATCACGTATGAAATACCGGCGATGATTCTTGATTGCCGTTGTCGTATCACCGGGCAACACAGGCAATCGCAAATTCAATGTCAAGTCAACATCTTTTGATCCTGCCGCCGTATCGGCGGTAAATGATATATATTCTTTGTTGAAGGCATAAAAACCTTTGTTACGCAGTCTTTCGGTCATCAACAAACGTTCGGCATCAAGATTGTTTCTGTCAAGCAAATCACCCGGACGTATTGTGGTTTGTGCTGTATCGGCATACACATAATCGGCAATGGTTTCATCGGCAATTTCATATCCCACCGACGAGATGCGATGTGGTTCCCCTGCCCTGACGGTATATTTAACATCAATCTTCTTTTTTGCGTCTTTTCTCACAGTATCGACAGTGACAACAGCATCCATATACCCTTTGTTAATCATTGCTTGGCGCAATTGTCTGGCTGATGCATCGGTCAAATCCTGATTATAGACTACTGGTGCCTGTCCAAGTCTGCGCAACCAATTATTGTACCACTTGGTTGTGTCTCTTCCCGACATGTTATATGTGGTCAATTGCAATTTCAAAAATCCGAGCACCTTATGATTCGGTGTCTGACGTAAATAGTTGTATAGGTCGGTCGAACTCACATCTTTGGTGTCCTCAACCTTTACGGTAACACTATTTACAAGGTATTTTCCTTCCGGCACATGACGTGTCGAGTTGCAGCTCCATGTCAAAGCCGCAACAACACACATAAATACTACACGCAGCAACAATCTCACTACCATTGAATATGTTTTGCGAGTGCAAAGGTAGTGAATTGATTGCACATCACAAGATATTTCGTAATTTTGTACCAAAATCACACGTTTTTTTGATGTGCAAAAAGAAAATAATAAGAGCTTCCACTATACCCACATCGCTGGACACATTCTGTAAAGACGTTTTGAAAGAACTGTCCATGAGCTATGAGGTGGTCGCTCTATCTTCACCGGGGAAAGAGTTGGACGCAATTAAAACGCGTGAAGGAGTGCGCACCATAGCCGTCACGATGCAACGCCACATTTCCCCAATAAAAGACTTGATTGCTCTTATTAAACTCATTCGGGTGTTGCGCCATGAACGGCCATGGATGGTACACAGCATAACCCCCAAGGCCGGGCTATTGTGTATGCTTGCGGCAAAGATGGCTAATGTTCCTGTCAGGATTCACACATTTACAGGTTTGATATGACCCACAGCGACTGGATTAAAACGCAAAACACTAATATTCACCGACCGCATCTTATGCTCATGTGCAACCCACATAATACCTGAAGGGAAAGGCGTTAAGAACGACCTCATCACACACAATATTACTCACAAACCATTAAAAATACTTGCCAATGGCAATGTCAGAGGCATTGATTTGGCCTACTACAATCGTACAGATGAGGTGTTGTCGGCTGCAAAGGTTTTAAAAAAAGACAATCGTTTCACATTCCTTTTTGTCGGTCGTATCGTGAAAGACAAAGGGATTGCCGAACTGATCTCGGCATTCAACAGGTTAAACGCCGAGTATCATAATACAAGGCTTGTGCTTGTAGGACATAGCGAACCGCAATTGGATCCACTTGATAAGGAGACCCTTCTCTCAATTGAGACTCACCACGCAATAGAATCTGTAGGCGAGATTGATGATGTACGCCCTTGGTATGCAGCTTCCGACGTTCTGGTTTTCCCAAGTTATCGGGAAGGCTTCCCCAATGTCGTAATTGAAGCCGGGGCAATGGGGCTGCCGGCAATTGTAACCGACATAAACGGGTCAAACGAAATCATCATAAACGACAAAAACGGCATGATAATTCCGCCCAAAGACAGTGAGTCATTATACCGGGCGATGCATGAAATATATGTCACCGGTCAGCCGAGAGAGCGGCTTGCCTCAAATGCAAGAGACCTCATTGAATCACGTTATGACTGCCACATAGTGCGCAAAGCATTGTATGATTTCTATGCGTCACTATAAATCTTTAAGGCAATGAGCCGTCACGATTGGCATTATGCATTAAATTTACTAACTTTGCATTGTGGGAAGACTTTTATCAATAGATTACGGGCGTAAACGTTGCGGCATTGCCGTGACCGATTCTTTGCGCATAGTAGCCAACGGGCTGACCACCGTACCGACTCATACACTTGTCGACTTCTTAAAAGACTATATCAAGCGTGAATCGGTTGACATGATTATAATCGGCAAACCCACCACCATGAGAGGTGAAGACTCCGAGTCTATGCGCTACATCATTCCGGGAATCAACAAATTAAAAAAAGAAATACCCGATATTCTCATCGAGTTTTGGGACGAGAGATTCACGTCGGTATTGGCTCATCGTTCGATGATAGACTCCGGCATGAAAAAGACATCCCGACAAGATAAAGCAATTGTCGATGAAATATCAGCCACAATTATTTTAAACGATTATTTACAAAGCAAATCATACACTAAATGAAACTTCCGGTATATTTGTACGGTCATCCCGTACTTCGCAACAAGTCCACTGAAATCGCGCCAGATTACCCCGATCTGCAAAAACTCATTAGCGACATGTTCGACACTATGTATGCATCTGAAGGTGTCGGGCTTGCAGCTCCTCAAATAGGGCGCAACGATCGCATCGTTGTTATAGATGCCGACCCCGTTGGAGAAAACCACCCTGAATGTGCAGGCAGAAAGCTCACCTTGATCAACCCTGTTATAGAGGTTCTTGACGGAGATAGCATATCGCGCGGTGAGGGCTGTCTGAGTCTTCCCGGACTGTCAGAGAATGTCAATAGAATCGAGCACATACGTCTTAAATGGGTTGATGAAAATTTCAATGCCCATGAAGAAGAAATTTCCGGATTTCTCGCGCGCATTGTTCAACACGAATGTGACCATTTGGAAGGTAAATTATACATCGATCATATCTCTCCCATACGCAAGCAACTCATTCGCACAAAACTAAACAACATAATCACCGGCAAAACCCGTTGTGATTATGCCGTGCGCTACGCTCCCAAAAAGAAAAAATAAAATTTCAACTATTAATATCATTGACCAAGCTATG
>CAZBUT010000049.1:0-8574 GCA_964495165.1 uncultured Muribaculaceae bacterium
CGCAATGTTCCCGTTCCACACTTGGAGCCCTGACGGTCACGCATCAGCTCCGACTGCAGTATCAATGCTTCACGCCGGTGTATTGATGAAACTCGGAGGTTATGGTTGCTTCCGTGTGGCAATTTACCTTATGCCTGAAGCTGCCAACGAACTCTCTTGGATTTTCTTAATATTAACAGGTATCTCTGTTGTATATGGTGCGTTCAGCGCATGTGTACAGACCGACTTGAAATATATCAACGCTTATTCTTCAGTAAGCCACTGCGGTCTTGTGCTGTTTGCTATTTTGATGCTCAATACAACAGCAATGACCGGTGCGATCATGCAAATGCTTTCTCACGGTCTTATGACAGCATTGTTCTTTGCGTTGATTGGTATGATTTATGGACGTACTCACACGCGTGATATACGCATGATGGGCGGTTTGATGAAAATAATGCCGTTCTTGGCTGTTTGTTACGTGATTGCCGGTATGGCATCACTCGGACTCCCGGGATTGAGCGGTTTCGTTGCCGAAATGACAATCTTTGTCGGTTCATTCCAGCACACCGACATGTTCCACCGTGTGTTTACAATCGTAGCGTGCTGTTCAATTGTTATAACAGCAGTTTACATTTTGAGAGTTGTAGGAAAATTGTTGCTTGGTCCGGTGCAAGATGAGCATCACCTTCAATTGACCGATGCAACTTGGTGGGAACGTTTGTCTACAATCACTTTGATTGTAAGCGTTGCCGCAATCGGTTGCTTCCCCAACTTCTTTAGTGATTTGATTAAATTTACTTTCGATGAAAGTATATTTAAAGTATTAGGTATGAATTAATAAGATTAATAAGAAATGGATTACTCACAGTTTTTAGCAATGAAGCAGGAAATAGGATTGTTAGTCGTATTTCTATTGGTCTTTCTTTATGATACTTTCATGCCCAAAAAGGCGCAAGGCAATTTGTCGGGTGTGACATGTGTATTGTTTGCATTATTTACAGCTGCCGGATTTTGTCCCTGTCTGCTTGCCGATGCCGAGACATTCAGCGGAATGTATGAAACTTCGGCAGTGATAGTGACAATTAAGAATATTCTCAATATCGGAGTCCTTATTGTTCTTATTCAGTCAATGAAATGGGCTAATGGTGAAATGCAGATAATGCGTCGTGGAGAGTTCTATGAGCTTTTGCTTGTAACGCTTTTCGGTATGTATTTGATGATTTCTGCGCGTCACTTCCTGTTGTTTGTCGTCGGACTTGAGGCAGCATCTCTTCCTTTGGCTGCTATGGTGGCATTTGATAAGAAACATTATGAAAGCCACGAAGCCGCAGTTAAATATATTTTGACTGCAGTATTCTCTTCAGCAGTATTCATGATGGGATTGTCATTTGTCTATGGACTGGCCGGTACTTTATATTTCGACGGCATTGCTTCTGCTCTTACAGCAGAGCCAAACGTATTGCTCATTGTCGCAATAGCATTTGTTATCGCCGGTATCGGATTTAAATTATCGCTTGTTCCGTTCCACTTGTGGACGGCCGATGTTTATCAAGGAGCGCCAACTTCAGTTACCGCATATCTGTCGGTTATATCAAAAGGAGCTGCTGCATTTGCATTCCTTGTTGTTATGGCGCAAGTGTTTGGCGCTTTATATAGCAACGTGTGGGAGTGGATGTTGTATGCGTTAATTATTCTTACGATCACTATCGGTAACTTGTTTGCCCTGCGTCAGAACAATATGAAGCGTTTCTTGGCATTCTCTTCAATCTCACAAGCCGGATACATAATGCTCGGCGTTATAGCCATGAATGCTACCGGAATGGCATCTTTGTTGTACTATATACTTGTATATGTATTTTCAAACTTGGCTGCCTTTGGCGTTGTTGCTGCTATTGAGAATAAAACAGGTAAATTGTCAATGGAAGACTACAATGGGCTTTATAAAACAAATCCCCGATTGTCAGTCACAATGATGCTTGCCATGTTCTCACTTGCAGGTATTCCTCCTTTTGCCGGATTTTTTAGCAAATTCTTCATCTTTACAGGAGCGATACAACAAGGCTCTATTGCGATATACGTATTGGTACTCATTGCATTGATTAATACTATCCCCTCGCTATATTACTATTTGCGCGTAGTGAAAGCAATGTTTATCAACGATAATGAAACACCGATTGAGACATTCAAATCATCAGCCTCAGAGCGTGTGGCATTATGGATAAGTGTTGCAGGCATATTATTGCTTGGTATTGTAAGCTGTGTTTACAACTACCTGCTTGAACTCACAGCCTCAACCAGCCTCTTCGCAACATTGTAATTTATTAAAATTGTATGGCAGGAACGGTTGATTAATTCGACCGTTCCTGCTTTTTGTTGTAAAAAATCGGTGTAAAGATATTTGAGTATAAATATTAAATATTAACTTTGCTTGCAGTAAAAGTATAACACATCTAAATCCTCATAAACATGAAAAAAATAATACTTTCGTTGTTATTGGCGTCTACTGCAATGACAGGAATTTTTGCGGAAGATCAGTCAACCATAAATTTGAATGGTAAAGATTATACGATTGATGAACTAATTGTCCGTCAGGAAGGTCCGGGAATAACTTATCGCCGTATCCGTATTCCTGATTATCCATTAAATGTAAACATGCTTGAGGTTGATTTGACAAACCCGTATAACAGGGTGGAAACAATGCAGGCATCAGAAACATTGTATAAAACCGAGAAATTGGTTACTGCCGCAACGCGATATACAACAGATGAAAAACGTGTGATTGGAGGTGCGAATGCTAATTTTTGGTGCGTATCATCACAACAACCATATAGCGATTTGTTGATTGGTGCTACCTATAATGGCAATTTACGCAATGGCAAAATTATAACTGAAACAAATGCGTATTCCGACCAATGGGACGGTGGCCCGTCTCGCACCGGAGTAATTGCAATAGACACGAATAAACGCCTATATGTTGAATCTATGAATTATAAAGGATATGCAAAGAATGATAAAATCGGCAGTCCAGAGATAATTCAGGTCAACAAGATTGTCAGAGACAATGAAATTGCGCTGTATAATAGTTTTTATGGTACATCAAAGTCATTTATGCCTGTCGATCAATACAAGGGAGATGACAGTAAGCAACATTTTAAAATTGTGACAGGTGTCGCTACTGAAGTGTATCTCTCGGTTAATTCCGGTCAATCATGGTTGGCCGGTCAAGACATGGTGTGTACGGTACAAGAGGTGAAAACTGATGCAGGAACCGGAACTCTCGGCAGTTATGATTTGTGTCTTGTGGGACGTGGCGTTCAAAAAGACCTTCTTGCCCAACTGAGTGCAGGTGACCAGGTTACGATTAATTATGGTTGGACGACTGCCGATGGTACATCTACACCGGTAATAGAACAGCTTGTAGGAGGAAATGCAATCGTTATGCAAGATGGAGTGTTGACAGGTCGTAACACTGATGAAACATATAATTCACAAGTGTATTCTCGAACAGGATATGGGGCGAGTGCCGACGGAAAAACTTTATACATAATAGTTATTGATAAATCGACCGATGCAGTCTATGGCTCATCAGCCGGGTGCAGCACAACTGTTATGTGTGAAATAATGAAATATTATGGTTGTGACGATGTTGTTACTATGGATGCCGGCGGTTCTGCCCAAATGTTGCTCAACGGCGAAATCGTTAACAAAACGACAGAAGGAACCCCGCGTGCAGTAGCTAATGGGTGGTTTGTTTATTCTGTCGCTCCTCAAGATGAAGTAGTTGCACGTATTGAGTTTGCTGAAAAAACACTTGTCGCTCCGCCGTATTCTACTTATTCCCCCAAAGTCTTGGGTTATAACCAATATGGAGACTTGATAGATGAAGATGTTCAAGACTTTACGTTGTCATGTACAGATGGTTTGGGAACATGCGAAGGTATGACATTTACAGCCGGAGGTCAAGCAATGGTGGGCGAACTTACAGCCACATATAATGGAGTTAGTGTTACAAAATCGCTTGAGGTGTTGAATGCCGACATAAATATCAGGATTAAGCCAATGATTTTGATAGATGCCTTCCGTGAGTATCCAATGGAAGTGACGGCAACAATAGGTGAAAATGTCTATTCCTATGACCCGTCGTCGATAACATGGAAAGTAAAAGACGAAAGCGTTGCGACAATAGATGCAAATGGAGTGCTTCATGGTTTATATGAAGGGGAAACCGAGGTTGTCGGAGAGATAGGAGAGTTTTCAGATACCACTACAGTGCGTGTAGAGATCGCCAATGCGCCAAAAATGTATCCCACCGATTATACCGGTTGGACATTAAAGACGCCATCAGGAATAACCAATGGCACACTTTCGTCCGAAGGAATTTATACATTTACCTATGGCGCACCACGAGGGACATCGATAGCAGTGCAGATGTCAAAGCAGGTGAGATACTATAGTCTTCCTGACCGATTGTGGTTGTCGTTTACGACGAGTGTGCCGTTGACCTCTATAGATGTAGACTTACGATCACCGTTCAATGTCCGAACCAATAATGTAAACATAGTCCCGTCCGAAGGGGAAACGTTTGCTGTTAACGAGGAACATCGGGTTGAGATACCCATTTCGACTCCCGACGATTTGATAATGTACCCGTTGACAATGAATGCAATAAGTTTTAATATCAAGGCACAAACATCAAATAAGGGTGATCATTCGATTAAAATATCAGAAATAAGTGCGGAATACAGCAGTTTTAATTCGGGAATAGAGTCGGTTTCTGCAGAGACAGGTGGAATAATGCTTTACCCGAATCCGGTCGCTGATACAGAAATAACAGTTAAAGCAACACAACAAATCTATAACGTTGATTTATATACTATTGCAGGTACGTTGGCAATTTCCAAAAAGTGTTGTGCCGATGAAGTGAAAATAGATGTTTCATCATTGGCAAGCGGCATTTATTTGGTAAATGTAGCTACCGGAAATGATGCCAAAACGATAAAACTAATCGTTGAGTAATTGATGATATACAAAAGCGCGGTCGGATAACTGTCGCGCTTTTGTATATTTTGTGTTAAACAGGAATATAATTAACCAATATTAGATGTAAGGAACAAATATTTAGTATTATCTTTGTCTATTAAATATCATGATATATTCTTAACCTAACATAATATCAATATGAAAAGATTTCTACTTGCTATTGTCTCATGTGTCACTTTAAGCTATGTCGCATTAGCTGAAGTAATCAATATTCAAGGCACAGACTATCAAACAGATGTGTTGATTGATCGAGATCTTGGCCCCGGAGTGAATTACAAACGCTTGCGTATCCCTGATTTCCCCTTGAATGTTAATATGATAATTATGGATTTGAATAATCCTTATAATCGGGTGGAAACTACGCAAGGTGGCGAGCAGTTGGGTAAAACTGAAAAACTTGCCGATGCATATAAACGTCAATATACAGCCGAAAAACGACCGCTTGCCGGTGCTAATGGCAACTTTTGGGTTGTTTCAAGTCAGTATCATTGGGCGGAATTTTTGGTTGGAGTCACATTTAATGGAAATGTGCGTAATGGTGAAATAATTACGGAAACAAACGCACATGCCGACTGGTGGGGACATAATGGTGGCAGTCCCGGTTGTGTGGCTATTTCACCCGACAAAAATATGATGATTGATTTCATGTATTATAAAGGCTGGGTGGTGAGTGAGAAATTTGATTCTCTTGTAATACAACAAACCAATAAAGTTGTGCGTGACAACGAAGTCGGGTTATATAATCATTTCTTTGGACGTGCAAAGAGTTTTATCCCGGCGGATCAGTATACAGAACCAAACACCGGAACTCAACGTATGCGTCGTGTTGAAAATGTATCAACTGAGGTATATCTTTCAATCAATGAAGGCAACGAATGGATGGTCGGACGCAAAATGTTGTGTACTGTGCAGGAGGTAAAAACAGATGCCGGAGCCGGAATGTTAGGCGAGTATGACTTGTGTTTAGTTGGTCGCGGGGTAAATAAAGACGCCTTGGCTTTGCTTGTTCCCGGAGATCAAGTGACAATTGATTTGGGATGGGAACTCCCCGACGGAAGCCGACCCGAAATAGAACAATTAATTGGTGGGAACGGAGTTGTAATGGTAGACGGAGTACTGACAAATCTCAACCAAATAGATGACTATAATACAAAAACATATTCTCGTTGTGCCTACGGAACCACTGCCGATCGAAAGACTCTTGTTAATGTGGTTGTTGATATGTCGGTAGATCCTGTGTATGGACGTTCTGCCGGTTGCAATACACTTGTTATGTGTGATATTATGAAGCACTATGGGTGTACTAATATTATGAATATGGACGCTGGTGGTTCTGCTCAAATGATGGTAAACGGAGAGGTCATAAACAAAACGACAGAAGGAACACCTCGTGCCGTTGCCAATGGTTGGTTCTTTTACTCGATTGCGCCACAAGATGATGTCGTTGCACGCCTTGAATTTGATGATGTGTTTCTACAATGTCCGATATATGGTTCATATCAACCTAAAGTCTTGGGTTATAACCAGTATGGAGACTTGATAGATGAAGATGTTCAAGGCTTTACGTTGTCATGTACAGATGGTTTGGGAACATGCGAAGGTATGACATTTACAGCCGGAGGTCAAGCAATGGTGGGCGAACTTACAGCCACATATAATGGAGTTAGTGTTACAAAATCGCTTGAGGTGTTGAATGCCGACATAAATATCAGGATTAAGCCAATGATTTTGATAGATGCCTTCCGTGAGTATCCAATGGAAGTGACGGCAACAATAGGTGAAAATGTCTATTCCTATGACCCGTCGTCGATAACATGGAAAGTAAAAGACGAAAGCGTTGCGACAATAGATGCAAATGGAGTGCTTCATGGTTTATATGAAGGGGAAACCGAGGTTGTCGGAGAGATAGGAGAGTTTTCAGATACCACTACAGTGCGTGTAGAGATCGCCAATGCGCCAAAAATGTATCCCACCGATTATACCGGTTGGACATTAAAGACGCCATCAGGAATAACCAATGGCACACTTTCGTCCGAAGGAATTTATACATTTACCTATGGCGCACCACGAGGGACATCGATAGCAGTGCAGATGTCAAAGCAGGTGAGATACTATAGTCTTCCTGACCGATTGTGGTTGTCGTTTACGACGAGTGTGCCGTTGACCTCTATAGATGTAGACTTACGATCACCGTTCAATGTCCGAACCAATAATGTAAACATAGTCCCGTCCGAAGGGGAAACGTTTGCTGTTAACGAGGAACATCGGGTTGAGATACCCATTTCGACTCCCGACGATTTGATAATGTACCCGTTGACAATGAATGCAATAAGTTTTAATATCAAGGCACAAACATCAAATAAGGGTGATCATTCGATTAAAATATCAGAAATAAGTGCCGAATATAGTAGTTTTAACTCCGGAGTCGAGTCGGTATCAATTGAGTCAGGGCAAAATGGAGTAATAGTATATCCCAATCCTGTAACAGATGGTCGGGTATATATATCGTCAAATACAAAAATTCAGCAAGGTGCGGTATATACCATTGCCGGCTCTGAGATCTTGCGTTTTGGCGATTCTGTCGCGAAAAACGGTATAGACCTGTCAGGATTGCAACAAGGTGTTTATCTGATAAAGGTGCAGACCGGCAATAGTGTAAAGTCATCAAAATTGATAATTAAATAACTTAATCATAACATGAAAAAATTTGTATTAATGGTGGCCGCAATGGCGGCACTTACGGCGCAGGCTCAGATCGTGGAAGTACAGTCAACTTCGCAACTATTAAAAGGCGTTGATAGTGATATGTATTATCCGGTAATAAGTAGCGACGGAAGTAAATTGTTGTATACAACAGAGAATTTTGTCGGGCTTAAAATGTATGATTTTAAAGAGGATGTAACTTTAAAGATCAGTGATGCCGAACGTGCCGGATTAGACGCATCTTTCTCTCGCGACGGTAAATCGGTGTATTATGTTACACAGATGATTAAAGATGGCAAGAATATTCGTCAAGCCAAATCATATAATTTAGTAGCAAAGAAAGAATTGGCAATATCAGCCGAGGGTCGTGTTGTGAGAAAACCGTTGGCACTGAAAGGCGGGGTAATGACAGCTGTTGACGGCGATATATCTGCGACTGTCAAAAATGCGACCACGGTCAGGACAGAAGGCTCGGTATTGTATATTGGTATTAATGGAGTCGAAAAGGCTTATACCCCGGTAGAAAGTCATGCCGGGTATCTTTGGGAGTCTCTTTCTCCCGACGGGACAAAAGTGCTGTTTTTCGTTGCCGGGAAAGGCATATATATTACAGATTTGAATGGAAATATATTGCAATTTCTTGGAAATTACGAAGCCCCTGTGTGGTATGGCGATAATTGTGTAGTGGCAATGAATGCAAAACATAATGGTTATCAGCACATATCTTCTCAAATAGTGATGATGACTATCGATGGAGAGAAATTCCAGGAATTAACCAAACCCGAGTCGATGACCATGAATCCAACGACTTCTTATGACGCAGGCAAAGTGGTATATAATACTATCGAC
>CAZBUT010000050.1:0-8351 GCA_964495165.1 uncultured Muribaculaceae bacterium
AAGTCTCAAACAATGTTACAACATATTTCAACTGTCATTAACGACGAGACCAAGCGACTCAGATTCCAGGTTGAAAAAGTGTTGCAAATGTCAATGTTTGAACGACAGAGAGCGACTCTTAAACTGCAGGATATAGATGCCAATGTAGCTATTGCCAATATAATTCATACCTTTAAAATAAAGGTAGAAAAATATGGCGGACGTTTGGCGGCTGAATTAAATGCCGAGAATGCTACTATTCATGTAGATGAGATGCATTTTACTAATGTGATTTTCAATTTGCTTGACAATGCAGTGAAATATCGCCGAGAAGACGAGCCTATGGAGCTTGTGGCAACGACCAATGAAATTTCAGGCAACCGTCTTGAGATAACGATACGTGATAACGGTATTGGAATAAAAAAAGAGGACTTGAAAAAAATTTTTGATAAATTTTATAGAGTTTCAACCGGCAATCGTCACGATGTCAAAGGTTTCGGACTTGGGCTGGCTTATGTAAAGAAAATGGTACATGAGCTTGGAGGTGAGATCAGAGTAGAAAGTGAATTAAATGTAGGAACAAAATTTATAATCATATTACCACTAACTAAAAATTAAGATTATTATGGAAGAACGTTTGCGTATTCTATTATGTGAAGATGATGAAAATCTTGGCATGTTGTTGAGAGAATATCTTCAAGCTAAAGGCTTTAATGCCGATTTGTTCGCTGACGGAGAAAGTGGCTACAAGGCATTTCTCAAAGGCAAATATGACCTATGTGTCCTTGACGTGATGATGCCGAAGAAAGACGGTTTTGCGCTTGCCCAGGAAATACGCACAGTGAATAGTGAAGTGCCTGTGATTTTCCTGACGGCAAAGTCTCTTAAAGAGGACATCCTTGAAGGATTTAAGATCGGAGCTGATGACTATATCACCAAACCTTTCTCAATGGAAGAACTTGTATTCCGTATTGAGGCTATTTTGCGCCGTGTTAAGGGTAAGAAAGGGAAAGAAATCACCATGTACAAGATTGGTAAATTTACTTTCGATACACAAAAACAAGTGTTGATGATCGAAGACAAGATGACTAAGTTGACAACTAAAGAATCTGAACTTTTGAGTTTGCTTTGCGCTCATGTAAACGAGATTCTTGAACGTAACTTTGCCCTTAAGACAATTTGGATCGACGACAACTACTTTAATGCTCGTTCTATGGACGTTTATATCACAAAACTCCGCAAGCATCTTAAAGATGATCCTCAGATCGAAATCATCAATATTCATGGTAAAGGTTACAAACTCATCGCACCTGATGTAGAGACAAAGACCAAGTAAAGTCATTACTTGTACATAATTAAAGAGCCATATTGCAACATAAAGTAGTTTGCAATATGGCTTTTAAAATTTATTCTAAAAGATTTAGCGGGGGAGGACGTTGACTTTGAGGGCGTTGTAGGCGCGCTCGGCTTTTTCCCGTGCGGCTTCTACTGTTTCATCTGTTGCAAGAATTACACCCATGCGTCTGTGCCCTTTTATTTCGGGTTTTCCAAATATACGAAGTTGCACTCCCGGTTCGGCAAGTACTTGTTCAAGGTTGTCCATTTCAATTTTGTCGGTATCACCTTCTACTACTATTGCGCGGGACGCTGACGGACCGAGGAATCTTATGGCAGGAACAGGTAATCCAAGCAATGCGCGTGCGTGTAATCCAAATTCGCTGAAATCTTGTGAAATCATTGTCACCATTCCTGTATCGTGTGGACGAGGTGATACTTCACTGAATATTACAGTATCTCCTTTTATGAAAAGTTCCACACCAAAAATGCCATAACCGCCGAGTGCGTCAGTTACCTTTTTGGCAATATCTTGTGCTGAGGCGAGGGCAGATTCGCTCATCGCTTGAGGTTGCCATGAATAGCGGTAATCTCCGTCTATTTGTATATGTCCGACGGGTGCGCAGAATGTAGTTCCTGAGCAGCTGCGAACTGTGAGAAGTGTTATTTCGTAATCAAAGTTAATAAATCCTTCGACGATTACGCGTCCGGCTCCGGCTCGTCCGCCTTCTTGGGCGATTTTCCACGAATTTTCAATATCTTCCTCTTTTTTGATTACGCTTTGGCCGTGACCTGAAGAACTCATAATTGGCTTTACAACGCAAGGTATTCCAATTTCGGATACTGCTGATTTAAATTCCTTATAGTCAGATGCAAATCTGTAAGGCGAGGTCTGAACTCCGAGTTCTTCAGCTGCTAAACGCCGTATCCCTTCTCTGTTCATTGTAAGCCATGCGGCATTTGCTGTGGGAGTTACATTGTAGCCTTCAGCTTCAAGTTCTTTTAGAACCGGTGTCGCAATTGCTTCAACTTCAGGTATAATGTGGTCGGGCTTTTCCAATTCTATGATATCACGTAATTTGGCACCGTCTAACATGTTGAATACATGGCAACGATGTGCGATTTGCATAGCCGGAGCGTTGGCATATTTGTCACATGCCACAACTTCAACTCCGTATCTTTGTAATTCGATCGCAACTTCTTTTCCTAATTCGCCACTTCCGAGTAGCAAGGCTTTGCGACCCACCGGGGTCATCACTGATCCTATTTTTGACATATTTGTCGTAGATATTTAGGGTTAATATTATAAATATTCGTTAAATAACTTCCATGTCGGCTTCAAGTCTTTGACGCACAACTTCGTACATCATTACACCTGCAGCTACTGACACATTGAGCGAACTGATGCGTCCAAACATCGGAATGGATACGAATGTATCGCAAAGACGTAACGCTTCGGGAGATATGCCTATATCTTCTGCTCCCATGACAAGTGCTACCGGTGCTGTGTAGTCGGCCTGGGTGTAATTTATGTCGGCTTTCTCTGATGCCGCTACTATTTGATAGCCGTTATTTTTTAAAAATTTAATTGCGCCTGTAACGTTGCGCTCTCTACATACTGGTATATGATGCAGTGCCCCGGCCGATGTTTTGATTGCATCGGCATTTACGCTTACGCTTCCTCGTTCTGGGATTACAATTGCATTGGCTCCTACGCACTCGCATGTGCGTGCTATTGCTCCGAAATTGCGAACATCTGTAATGCCGTCAAGCACAACAATAAACGGAAGCAATCCGTCTTCATACAATTGTGGTACAATGTTTTCCAAAGAGTTATATGTTACAGCAGCCAAAATGGCAACTACTCCTTGATGGTTTTTGCGGGTGATTTTGTTGATGCGCTCGATTGGCACTCGCTGAGTGACAATGTGGTGCGTTTTTATCAACTCAAACAATTCTCCAACGAGTTCACCTTGTAGATCTTTTTTTATGAAGATCTTATCGATTTGCTTACCGGCATCGATTGCCTCAATGACGGCACGTATTCCAAAAATATATTCGCTTTTATCCATAATTCGTTAAATTTTGAGTAAAGAACGGGCATTTGCGCGAGCCGCCTCGTTAACTGATGCTCCACTAAGCATTATTGCCAACTCATCGATGCGCTGTTCTTGCGATAGTTCTTTGATACGCGTATGTGTTGATTTGTCATCATCTTCTTTGAATACCTTGTAATGATGATTGCCTTTGGCTGCAACTTGGGGCAGGTGAGTGATTGCCAATACCTGAATGTTTTTAGAAATAGATTGCATCATTTCTCCCATTCGGTTGGCAACATCGCCTGATACTCCGGTATCGACTTCATCAAAAATGATAGTTGGGAGTTGCATCTTGCTTGCGATAATTGTTTTTATAGACAACATCAGACGTGAAATTTCTCCGCCCGAAGCTGTATTTCCCACGGGCATTGGCTCTTGGTTTTTATTGAATGCAAATAAAAATTGCACTTGGTCGATTCCGGTTGCAGAAAGTTTGCATTGTGAAATATTAATGTCACAATGCAGATTTTTCATGCCAAGAGGCAAAGCACATTCTTTTAACTCTGAGGCAAAACGTTTAGCTTCCTCTTTTCGGTATTTTGATATCTCTTTGGCTGCGTCAAGTGCTTTTTTCTTGGCTTGATCTACTTCTTTTTCAAGGACTTCGATTGCATAATCACTATCACTGATTGCATCAAGTTGCTGCTTGAATTTATCGCGTAAGGCAATCAATTCTTCTACAGTCGACACTTTGTGCTTGTGTTGCAGTGAATATATGTCGTTGAGTCTGTCTTCAATGCGTTCAAGTTCTTCAGGGTCGGCATTTAAATTACTATCAAAATCGGTCAATGTTTCAACAATGTCTTTTATCTCTATACGGGCGGAATCCAATCTTGATGCAAGTGACTCGGTGTCTTCAAGCACATTTTCAAGATCTTCGCATTCAATGATAGCATTGTCGAGCAATGACAGCACATTTTTGTTTCCGTTTGAAAGAGAATCTAAAGCGTTGTATAAAGACTCTTTTATCTCTGACATGTTTGAGAGGATCTCTCTATCGCGCTCAAGATCTTCCTGCTCCCCTTCAACAAGTTGAATATCTTCAAGTTGTTCAAGTTGAAAGCGAATGAAATCTTCATCGGCAGCGCCCTTTTCAATCATGGTGCGAGTTTCATTTAATCGCTTGACGGCATTTTGATAGGAGCTGTATAATGTTTCATATTCTTTTAGACGCTTTTCATTTCCTGCGAGATTGTCGATTATACTCATTTGGTATTCGGCAGTGGCAAGCAACAGATTTTGATGCTGAGAATGTATGTCGATAAGTAATATTGCTGTCGATTGCAATTGTGCGAGAGTAACAGGTGTGTCATTTATAAAAGCACGCGAGCGTCCGTTGGGTGCAATTTCACGTCTTAATATACATGAGTCATCGTTCCAGTCTATATCTATAGAAGATAAATGTTGTTGCAACTCATGGTTGCCTTCAACGGCAAATGTCGCTTCTATAACTGATTTTTTCTCTTTGTCGCGTACTACTTTTACATCGGCTCTTTCGCCCAGTATCAAAGATAATGCTCCGAGAATTATTGATTTACCGGCACCGGTTTCTCCAGTAATGATGTTGAAATTATCATGAAAATCAATATCAAGCCTGTCAATCAATGCATAGTTTGATATATGTAGAGTCTCAAGCATGTTTATTTTATATTTCCGGTTTTGATTTTGTTAAGACGCTCGGCTTCTGTTGGAAATACAGGATACAGCCATTCATATACTTTTTCACGTTCGGTAGTGTTTGACTTTGAATAAACATTGACAAGTTCGTCAAGTTTTGCATCTTTAAACATTGATAATGCTACCGACATAGGAGCAACGTCATATATTTTTTTGATAGTTTCAATTGAAGACGTGATTGCGGCTCTTCCTTTGTCAGGGCTTAATACCATTTCGTCAAGTCCGGTGCGATGATATTGGTATATCATATCTCTGATCATTGCGGTGTTGGGTTCTGTATAGGCATTTAATACAGCACTGCGGTTCTTGGTGTCTTCAAATGCTTTCCAACCGCTTTCGCCTGACGATTGAGCCATTTGCACCACATTTTCGGCTCTTTCATAAAATTGTTCGCCTCCACGAGGAGAGAAACTGTCAAAGTCAATTGCCAGAATCATGTAGGCATAAAAATTCAGTATTGCGGTAAGATTGCTCTCCATTGAGTTTTCCGAGAAAATCAGAGGTTCATTTTCTTGGTAAGTAAACTCGACTTTCGTGTCTTTAAAGTTTATTAGTGTGGTTGTGTAAGTGCTGTTGTAAACAGGGCGAGTCGATTGTATTTGCAAGTCGCCTGTCAATGTATTGTCATCATATTCTTTTATAGTGAAAAACAATTTGCACTCGATTTTCTCATTTACTGCTATTTGTGCTTGAGAAAATTTGGTAGTGTTCATGTAATCATTTATTGCGCCTTGCAATGTGGTAAACACCGATTTATTGATTCCCTGTACCTGATCGGAGTTTATTTCTACTTCACATTTCAACTCTTGTGCATTGGCTGTAGCCGCGGTTAATGCAGTAGTTAAAATTGCAAATATGTATAGTATTTTTTTTAGCATTTGTCTATGATGGCATCTATTATATCTGCTGCAACTTCATTTTTAGGTTTTGTCGTATATTCGATGTCGCTTCCGTCGGCAAAGAATATTGTTATTTTGTTTGTGTCTGTTCCAAATCCGGCGCCTTTGTCTCTGAGCGAATTCATTACTATCGCGTCAAGATTTTTGCGTTGCAGTTTATCCTTTGCATTGCTGTTTTCGTCATTTGTCTCAAGTGCAAATCCTATGAGTTTTTGATTTGGCTTTTTTATTTTCCCGAGTGTGGCGGCAATATCTGGGTTTTTGATTAACGTGATTGTCGGAATCTCGTCTTTCTCGCGTTTGATCTTAACTTCTGCAGGTGTAGCAGGTGCATAGTCAGCTACTGCGGCACACATAATAGCGATGTCGGCGTTGGGGAAATTGTCAATGCAACTATTGAGCATCTCATTGGCCGATTCAACATCTATTACGTTTATTGAGGGGTGGTTGGCTTTTAATGCTACCGGTCCGCTAACGAGAGTGACTTTTGCACCGCGGTTGGCTGCTTCTTCGGCAAGTGCGTAGCCCATTTTGCCGGTCGAGTAGTTGCCGATAAATCTCACCGGATCAATTTTTTCGTATGTGGGACCGGCTGTAATAAGCACATGTTTCCCCAATAAATCTTTTTCTTGACAAAAGAATTTTTCAAGCTGAGAAACTATTGATTCAGGTTCGGCCATGCGCCCTTTGCCTACAAGATGACTTGCCAATTCGCCGGAGGTAGGCTCGATTATATGATTTCCGTAGGATTTTAGCAAGGCAATATTACGTTGGGTCGTAGGGTGGGCAAACATGTCTAAATCCATGGCGGGAGCAATAAATACCGGTGCTTTTGCGGAGAGATATGTAGTTATGAGCATATTGTCGGCTACACCATTTGCCATTTTAGCTATTGTTGATGCTGTTGCGGGTGCAATGACCATTGCATCAGCCCATAGCCCGAGGTCAACATGGCTATGCCATTCACCTGTGTTGGCTGTGAAAAATTCACTGATAACGGGTTTCCCGCTAAGGGCTGATAATGTTACCGGAGTAATGAATTCTTTACCTGACGGGGTAATCACTACTTGTACTTCTGCTCCTGATTTGATTAGCAGGCGTAGAAGGTAGACCGATTTGTAGGCAGCAATGCCCCCTGATATGCCAAGTATTATATGTTTGCCTTTCAGCATTATTTTGAGCGTAATTTAATGTTTGTAAAAACGTCTTTTGTATTTTGAGGGAAATCGCCTTGCATAATCCAACTATAATATCCCGGATCTTGACGCAGAACGTCGCACACAAGTTTCCCTTTGTACTTACCGAAGTTTATTACTTCTTCACGCTTGTCGTTGTAGATTATGCGTCCCGCAAGGTCTACATTGCGATTTTGAGAAGAATATTCCGATAGAGCCTCAATATCGTTGGGCAAATCTTCATAGCGGTCAAGTTGAGCTTTGAGCACCTCATATGTTGCGCGAGTGTCGGCATTTGCCGAGTGAGCATCAGTAAGATCTTTACCACAATAGAATTTGTAGGCGGCTACAAGAGTACGCTGCTCTTTCTTGTGGAATATAGTTTGTACGTCGATAAACCGAGGCTTGGTGAAGTCAAATTTCACACCTGCGCGTTGGAACTCTTGATCCAACATGGGTATGTCGAAACGATTGGAATTAAAACCTGCAATGTCGCAACCCAAGAAACTTTTAGCCAAATCAGCGGCAATCATTTTGAATGTGCGGCATGAAGCAACATCAGCGTCTGTTATACCATGTACGGCTGTGGCTTCAGCCGGAATCGGCATTCCTGGATTTACCCGCAAAGTGCGTTCATGCTCTTCGCCATTGGGCATAATTTTGATTATTGAAATCTCAACAATGCGGTCTTGAGTGATATTGGTACCTGTTGTTTCGAGGTCGAAAAATATTATGGGCTTTTTTAGATTCAGTTCCATTTCTCGGGCAATGAATTAAAATTCAGAGATAGTCATAGGCATCAACAGCATGAGCAATTCGCTGTCGCTGTCATTTTCAGCAGGTAAGAATACTCCCGGACGACTTGGATCTGACAATTTAATTACAATATCACTTGTTGATAAAGTATTGAATATTTCAATCAAGTATGGAGCACTGAATCCGATTATCATTTCGCTGCCGGTGAAGTCACAGGGAACAGATTCCCATGCCGATGTCAGGTAATTGTTGTCTTGTGCTTTCATTACTACCTTATCGGGGGTGATTTTAAATTTGACAAGACCGTGTCCCGGGTCAACAAATACACCTACACGACGCACTGCATTGAGGAATGATTGACGGTCGATAGTGAGAGTGTATGGATTGTTGGCTGGAATAACTCGGTTATAGTCAGGGAAAACACCTTTTAT
>CAZBUT010000051.1:0-8252 GCA_964495165.1 uncultured Muribaculaceae bacterium
TGCTAAAATGGGCAGAAGCCAAACATCTATCGTTATGCGATTGAATAAGCTTAAATCATAATACTTGTTCCCTCGGCGGGTTTTAATCTGTGTTGAATTATCTCCTTTGGGCAAGATTTTATCTTTGGGTGATTTTTATGTTGATATTTTAGGTATCTTTGCGCAAAATTCATGTTTATGAGCAAATTTATAATTACATTTTTTACGATTTTGTTTATTCTTCTTTGTATTTAAATTTTATTTCCATGAATAAGATTTTTGCAATTATAGTAATGTTGGCAATGGGATTGCCGGCATCGGCCTATAGAGGGTATATAATCACCGACAGCCTGTGCGGGTCAAACATATATCCTGGTACGGTGCATGAGTATAAAATTTATATACCTCAGGAATATGACGCATCGCGTCCGGCTTGTCTGTATCTTGGACTTGACGGTATATTGTACAATGCTCCGGCTGTAATGGATACTCTCATAGCATCGGGTGAAATGCCTGTAACGATAGGTGTGTTTGTGCAACCGGGACTTATCAAAGATAAAGAAGGAAATGTTATACGCTACAATCGCAGCAATGAGTTTGACCGCACCGACGGCACATTTGCGCACTTTATCGAGACAGAACTGCTTCCCGCTGTCGAGCAGCATGAAACGCCGGCAGGTAAGCCTATTTTAATTTCCAAAGACAGAAACGACCGTGCTATCTCAGGAGCGAGCAGTGGCGGCATCGCATCATTTAACGTCGCATGGTTTCGCCCCGACCTCTTCAGCCGAGTATATACCACTTGCGGCACATACGTAGCAATGCGAGGGGGCAACGAATTGCCAGCATTAGTGCGTAAAACCGAACCGCAAGCGATACGCTTTTATATACACGACGGTAGTCAAGACGCTTGGAATCCGTTGTTTGGGCATTGGTATGAATACAATTTGCTGATGGCTTCAGCACTTGAGTTCTCAGGATATGACCATACAACAAAATGGGACGATGGCAACCATAGCATACGTAACGGTGCCCGCTTGTTTCCTGATGCTATGCGCTTTTTGTGGAAGGGATATCCAGGACGAATACAAGCAGGAGTCACGCAAAACAATATGCTGTCGCAAATCATCATGGATGGTGAAAAATGGAACGAGACCGATACAATGCCAGCATTGGCAGGCAAGTCGGCTTTATATCCCGACGGTACGCATGTAACAGAAGCAGAATCTTGCTCCGATTGGCTTGTAAACAGTATTGTAAATCCTGATGGTACAACTTCAAATCGTCAGCAATTTGTGTGGTTGCATAATCCGTTTCATTATTACAAAGAGGTAATAGGCATGGAATATGATGAACTTGGCAATTTGTATGTAGCTACAGCGTTAGGTATTCAGGTGTGTGACCATAATGGAAGGGTAAGAGCGATTTTGCCTTATCCTGTGCAGGAAATTGATGCATTTGCTTTTGAAAAAGATATGCTATATGTCAAATCGGGAGATAAGATATATTGTAGGCGTGTCAATGCGACTGCTCACCCTGCAACTGCACCGAGAATCGTTGTCAAATCACAGGGACAAGGTTGATGATATGCGGCGGATAGGGGAGACAAAAATAACCCTCAAATAAATTTGAAACAAATTTCAAATAGTTGTAACTTTGCATCTGTTTAAATAAATATAACTTATAATCGCAATTATGGCAAATTGGTTTGAATGTAAAGTAAGATACGATAAAATGATGGAAAACGGCTTGCAGAAAAAAGTGAACGAGCCATATTTGGTTGACGCGCTTTCTTTTACTGAAGCCGAAGCCCGCATAATAGAGGAATTGACACCGTTTATCTCAGGCGACTTCACCGTGTCGGCTGTGAAACGTACCAAAATTTCTGAAATATTTTGGGACGATAGTGCCGATAAGTGGTATATGGTGAAAGTAGCGTTTATCACAATCGACGAGAAAACCGCTGTAGAGAAAAAAAGCAATTCGTTTATACTTGTTGCAGCTTCTGATTTCAAAGGTGCTCTCGATTGCTTCATGGAGGGAATGAAAGGGACAATGGCCGATTTTGACATTGTTTCCATCACAGAGACTCCTATCATGGATGTGTATAAAGTGAAACTTGCATCGACTTCCACTTCAGATCCCAACGCTGAATAATTTTATATAATCGGCATGGAAGATATTCGCCGAAATATCCGCAATTACATTGATACGCTACCGCCACATGTGAAATTGGTGGCTGTTTCTAAGTTTCACCCCGCAGAAGCAATAAGTATTGCATACGATGCCGGGCAGCGTATCTTTGGCGAAAGCCGTGCAAACGAATTGGTCGAGAAAGCAAAAATATTGCCGTCGGATATACAGTGGCACTTTATAGGACATTTGCAAACCAATAAAGTGCGTGCGATTCTGCCGTTTGTCGCGTTGGTGCATAGCGTTGACTCTCAACGGTTGCTGTCGGTGATTGACGATGAATCGAAACGCATAGGACGTGTAACCGATGTTCTCTTGCAAGTGCATGTGGCTCAGGAGGAAACAAAGTTTGGTTTCATGCCCGATGAATTGCTTGGATTTGTTGGGAGCGGAGCTATAAAAGATATGAACAACGTGAGGATATGCGGTGTTATGGGTATGGCAACCAATACCGATGATGTCATGCGCATTGAGGCTGATTTTGCGGCAATAAGGCATGTGTATGACACGCTGAAAACGTCGGAATTTGCCGATGAGGCTTGTTTTGAGATTGTGAGTATGGGTATGAGTGATGATTATCAGATTGCGATTAATCATGGAAGTAATATGGTGAGAATCGGCTCAAGCATATTTGGTGTGCGAGAATATTAATATAATAACATAAAACATTATGACACAGGAAAAAAAGAATTATCTGTTACCGATTATCGTGATGATTTTCCTTTTCGCGATGATTTCTTTTGTGACAAACCTCGCATCGCCTATGGGCGATATTTTGAAAAATCAGTTTAAGATACCCAACTGGCAAGGCACGCTCGGCGTATTTGCCAACTTCATTGCATATGCTGTGATGGGTATTCCTTCAGGCGCATTATTGCAAAAACTCGGTTACAAGAAAACTGCTCTTATTGCTATTGCAGTTGGTTTCGTCGGAGTGGGAATTCAAACTGTTTCGGGCGTTGCCGAAAGTTTTGCCGTTTACTTGCTCGGTGCATTTGTTGCCGGGTTCTCAATGTGTATGCTTAACACTGTTGTAAACCCCATGCTCAACACATTGGGTGGCGGTGGCAAGAAAGGCAATCAGCTCATTCAGCTTGGCGGTTCATTCAACTCATTGGCAGGAACAGCAGTTATCATTCTCTCGGGCATTATGATACCTTCTGTTGCAAAGGCTCAGATAAGCGATGTATTCCCATTGATGTATGCAGCTTTGGGTATTTTTGCTTTTGCTTTCATCGTGTTGTTGCTTTCTAAAATCCCCGAAACTGCAAAACAAGCTGGAGCTGCTAAATCGGCTGATGCCGACGACTCAAAAATCGGTCCGATGTCGTTCCGTCACTTTGTGCTTGGTGCAGTTGCGATTTTTGTATATGTAGGAGTTGAAGTGGGTATTCCCAACGTTTTGCAGAAATGGTTGCAAAACGATACTCTTAACGTGCTTCATGTTACAGAAGGAGCTGAGGCAATTGCCGGATCTGTTGCCGCAACATATTGGTTTTTGATGCTTGTTGGCCGCCTTGTGGGTGCGGCTGTTGGAGCTAAGGTGTCGGCTAAGGCAATGTTGACAACAGTGTCTGTCGCCGGTATCGCATTGGTATTGGGCGCTATCCTAACCTCTACTGAGTCAATGGTTAATATGCCGGTGTTCAAAAACAGTGCTGATGGATTGTTCGGATTTGTGAACGTGCCTGTCAATGCCATGTTGCTTGTGCTTGTTGGACTTTGCACTTCGGTAATGTGGGGAGGTATTTTCAATCTTGCTGTAGAAGGTCTTGGCAAATACACCGAGAAAGCCTCAGGAATATTTATGGCATTGGTGTGTGGTGGTGGCGTATTGCCATTGTTGCAAAATGCTATTGTCGATATGGACGGTGGAGTCGGTTACCAAGCAAGTTATTGGGTTGTAGTTGCCGGACTTGCTTATCTCTTGTTCTACGCTCTCATTGGCTCACGAGTGACGAAACCAACAAAGTAACAGCTTCTACTATCAAGATACTGTTTTAAAAATTAAATCACATCTAAGTATAATGTGCCGGTTGCGTATTTACGTGACCGGCTCGCATTTTTATACCATTATACAACAAAATTTTAAATTAAGGCAAAAACTCATGCTATAAATCAATAGATTCTACCGATTGAATTTGCCTAAATGGAAGAAATATTGTACTTTCGTAGCATAAATTAAAAATTACTCAATTTCCGATATACATGGATACAAAGATATTGAACAAGGCAGCCGATAATATTCGTATTCTTGCTGCGTCAATGGTAGAAAAAGCCAAGTCAGGACACCCGGGAGGAGCAATGGGAGGTGCAGATTTCATCAATGTGCTTTATTCAAAATATTTGATAACAGATCCCGACGATCCTACATGGATTGCCCGTGACCGTTTCTTCCTTGATCCCGGTCATATGTCGCCGATGTTGTATAGTGTACTCGCATTGACAGGAAAATATTCAATTGAGGAATTGCAACAGTTCCGTCAATGGGGAAGCGTTACGCCGGGTCACCCCGAGCTTGATCCTATGCGTGGCATTGAGAATACATCGGGACCATTAGGACAAGGACATGCTATGGCCGTCGGAGCTGCTATTGCAGAGAGATTTCTTGCTGCTCGTTTTGGAAAATGGATTGAACATAAAACCTATGCATTTATATCTGACGGTGGTATCCAGGAAGAGATCGCCCAAGGCGCAGGGCGCATTGCAGGTTATCTCGGTTTGAGTAATCTCATCATGTTCTTTGATAGCAACAAAGTGCAATTGTCAACCGATGTAGATGCCGTTACAACTGAAGATTATGCTGCTAAATATCGTGCATGGCATTGGAATGTAATTGAAATTGACGGCTGTAATCCGACTGAAATAGCCAGTGCTCTTGAAAAAGCGCAATCTGAGACCGAACGTCCGACTCTCATTATAGGCAACACGATAATGGGTAAAGGCTGTGTTACTGCCGACGGCGATAATTTTGAAGGTAAATGCAGTACTCATGGACAGCCTTTGAGTAAATCAGGTGCCGACTTCCCAAAAACAGTTGCCAATCTTGGCGGCGATCCCGAGAATACATGGGTTATTTGGGACGAAGTTAAAGCTCTGTATGAAAATCGTAAGCGGGAATTGCGCGAGATTGTTAAAGCTCGTCACGCTGAAGAAGAAAAGTGGGTTAATGAAAATCCGGAACTTGCAGCTCAACTTGCCGACTTTATCAATGGACAGTTGCCTGATATAGACTTTTCTTCAATAGTACACAAGCCGGGTAGCGCAACACGCACAGCTTCGGCAAATGTGCTTTCGGTTCTTGGTGAAAAGGTTAAAAATATGATTGTGTCATCGGCCGACCTTGCAAACTCTGACAAAACTGAGGCTTTCTTGAAAAAGACAGGAGCAATCGCTCCAGGCGATTTCAATGGAGGATTTTTGCATGCCGGGGTAGCAGAATTGACCATGGCCGCAGTCATGAACGGAATCATTCTGCATGGCGGAATGTTGGCGGCTTGTGGAACATTCTTTGTGTTCTCCGACTATATGAAACCGGCAATACGCATGGCTGCTCTTATGAAACTTCCTGTGAAATATGTGTTCTCTCATGATGCTTTCAGAGTGGGTGAAGACGGTCCAACGCATGAACCGGTAGAACAGGAAGCTCAATTGCGCTTGCTTGAAGAATTGCGTAACCATGACGGAAATCCGAGCGTATTGGTTTTGCGTCCGGCCGATAGTGCAGAAACCACAGTAGCATGGGAAATGGCTCTTGAAAATAAATCAACTCCAACTGCTCTCATTCTCACTCGACAAGATGTGAGCGATATACCTGCAGCAACCGGTGACCGTTATGCTGAAGCTCAAGGAATACGCCGTGGCGGTTATGTCGTGATTGATGCACCTCACCCCAAAGTTGTATTGGTGGGCAATGGCTCAGAAGTTTCATTGCTGTGTGAAGTGTCGGCACGTCTTGAGGCAGAAGGTGTTGCGTCAAGAGTAGTGTCAATGCCGTCGATCGGTCTTTATAACATGCAAGACACTGAATATCGCGAGAGTGTGATTCCTTACGGCACGCTTGTCTTTGGGCTTACTGCCGGTTTGCCTTCAACATTGTATAGTGTGATTGGCGCACATGGAACAGTTTACGGTCTTGACCATTTCGGCGCCTCAGCTCCATATAAAGTGCTTGATGAGAAATTTGGCTACACAACTGAAAACATACTCGCCAAGGTAAAGAATTTTATCGGCAAGTAATAAGATTGATATATAAACGAGTTATTTTGACTGATTTAAAAAAATGCGTAACTTAGCACGGATTATATTAACGAATATTCATAATATATAATCGTAATTTATACTTCTGTGAAAAAAATACTTTTTTGGCGTTTTTATGTGCTTTGTTTGCATGCCAAAATCTAATGGCGCAAGAGGAAGTGCAAAATGTTGAGGATCCGAGCCAAGGTTATCTCTTCAACTCGATGAAAGACAATTGGTTTGTAACCGGTGAAATTGGCGGCGGAATTTATTTTTCTCCCAATGACAGCGAGCGTGATTGGTTAGACCGTTGGTCTCCGGCAGCATCTGTCTATGTCGGTAAATGGTTTTCTCCTATAATCGGAGCGCGTCTCGGTATCAATTGGTTGCAGACAAAAGGTCTTGCTGATCCCCAAGATGCAACCACTTACCCCGGTATCTATTGGGAAGACAATCAGGTAAATGGTCACTACAAACAAGTGTTCAATCACGTAGGTCCGGTATTTGACGTGATGTTCAATCTTACTAATTGGTGGTGTGGCTATAAACCCGGTCGCAAATATAATTTGATTGCGTATGCCGGAGGTGGCGGCTATTGGACATTTGCTAAAGAGTATAATGGCGTTGGAACAAGCGAACTTGATTATGATGGCTGGAATGAGATTAATGACCGTGTATTGACATTCCGTGTTGGTGTTATTAACTCTTTCAATGTAAGTAAGCAAGTACAGCTCTCTCTCGATGTGCGTTATAGCGGTATCGACAACCACCCTGATGAACCCGGAATGCGTTGGAACAAAACATCTCACGATCTTCAAGCATATCTTGGCGTGACTTATTTGTTCAAGAAACGCGAATGGAATGCTCCGATTGTTCCTGTTTGCCCGGAACCGGAAAACTGCGATGCTATTTTGGCTCGCCTTCAAGCTGCAGATGCTCGCATTGCCGACTTGGAACAACAACTTAAGGCATGTTTAGAGCGTCCGGTTGAGAAAGAAATTATCGAAGAAAACGCACCTCTTGCAACTATTTACTATCCTATCAATGTGTCTAAATTGACACGTAAGGATATTGAAATCTGTAAAGCATGTGCTCAAGTAATGCTTGATAATCCTGATACGAAATATGTAATTACCGATTGGGCTGATAATTATACCGGTAACGACCAGATCAATACTCGTCTCCGTAAAAACCGGGTGGCAGGTGTTGAAAAACAATTATTGCGTGCAGGTGTACCAGCCGAGCAATTTGAGGCTACAATCAACCATAACAACCTTGTTGACTTGGGTGAAAAATATCAAGCTCTTGGACGTGCGGTAACAATTGAAGAAGCTGAGTAATAAAACAATTATATAACTCAAGGCAGGGTGAACGCAGGTTTACCCTGCTTTTTTATTATTTAGAGTTTCGTTTAGATAGGTATTTGAGGTATTGTTACGACAATTTTGTGGGAAGGTGGACAAAAAGAAGGGTGAAAAACTTCAAAATCTACAGACGTTAAAGATATGTGGAGAAAATTAAGAACGCCGGCTCATCGCGAGTCGGCGTTCAACCACATTATGAAAAACCTATTTTGATTAGTTATTTTCGGGACGAAGTTTGCGTACAGTAACGGCTGTTTGCCACATTTCGCTTTCGCGCAATTCTTTCAATTCGGCTTCGAGTTTAACGCGATAGTCGGGTTGAGAGTTGCTGTCGATTGAAATTTGAGCTTCGTTACCGCTTTTAACGCTTTCATAAAGTTTTTGTACTACAGGTTTAATTGCATCATGGAACGGACCCATCCAATCGAGTGCGCCACGTTGAGCTGTAGTCGAGCAGTTGGCATACATCCAATCCAT
>CAZBUT010000052.1:0-8196 GCA_964495165.1 uncultured Muribaculaceae bacterium
CATGTTTATTGCTTTCGTCAGGTTGTGCATCAATGACAAACACCGGTAAAGGCGCTCTCATAGGCGGTGGCGGTGGCGCTGCCGTAGGTGCAGGTATCGGCGCTCTCATAGGTGGTGGCAAAGGCGCAGCAATAGGCAGCGCAATAGGCGCAGGTGTAGGTGCAGGCGCAGGCGCTCTTATCGGAAACAAGATGGATAAGCAACAAAAGGAGCTTGAACAAATCGAAGGCGCAAAAGTAGAAGAAACTGTTGATCAAAACGGTCTCCAAGCCATTAAAATAACGTTTGACAATGGTATTCTTTTTGCGACAGGCAAATCAACACTTAGCGCAAGCGCTAAAAATTCGCTCTCAAAATTTGCCGCATCACTCCAACACACACCTGATACAAACGTGCAAATCTTCGGATTTACCGATAATACAGGTTCAATGGCCGCAAACGAACGTGTATCCAATGAACGCGCCGATGCAGTGCGCTCATATCTTGTTGAAAGTGGCATTGCAGGAACACGTATCACAGCTGAAGGTGTACCAATGGCTCAATACGTAGCGAGCAACGACACTGAAGCCGGGCGCGCTCAAAACCGCCGTGTTGAGGTTTATATCTCTGCCAACGAAAACATGATCAAACAAGCAGAAGCAGGTACTCTAAAATAAGAAGCTGATTAAAATTTTATTGAATATTTTTACGGTTTCATAACGGTTTAGCTTTTTTAAGGCTCTTAGGGTATCCATTTACTCTAAATTACTTGTAAAAACTTCTCAGCAGCGAGGCAAATTGTCTCGCTGTTTCTTTTTGCTATCGTTTGCATAATTTACACAAAGGTTATACCTTTGTATCAACTAAATCTCACATATTAAGATGCAGATATTCAAGAATATTTCCCGCTATATAGCATTAATGGCCGCCTTTTTTGCTTCAATGGCTATCAATGCGCTTGATTTGCCAACAAAAACAATAAACGGCAAAGAATATTACTTTTATACGGTACAACCCAAAGAAACAATATATACTGTTACACACAAGTTGGGCGTAACCAAAGCCGATATACTCAAATATAATCCTGCGGTGATCGATGGTTTAAGACCACACGACACGCTATATTTCCCTGTTGCAGCATTTTCAGAGAGTCAAGAAGAAACAGTCGTGACAGAAACAGGAGAACACATCAGCCACAAGGTGAAACGAGAAGAAACGATTTATGGAATAAGTCGCCGATATAATATTTCGACCGAGACTCTTATTGCACACAATCCATCGGCAAGAGACGGTATAAAGAGTGGCGATACATTGGTTATTCCCATATCAGTACAAATCATTGATGAGTCCACCCAAAGCCAAGAAGCAGAAAGCGGCACGACACCAAGTACCGACTTGACTGTGATAGCAAATGCAGATGAGGACGCAGAACTACAGGAAGTTCCTACAAACAATTCTGATAGCATATACAATGCAAATACCTTGACCGCAATCACTGAACCGGCAGAAATTAACATTGCAGTCATGCTTCCATTTATGCTTAAAGAGGTAAATCCGTCAAAACAAGCTCAACTATTTACCGAATTTTACAAAGGCGCACTCATAGCAGTTAACGATATGAGAGGTTGCGCTCATATCAACGTATATGCCTACGATACAGCCGACAGCCTTGAGCATGTCAAAGCATTGTTACTGCAGAAAGAATTTGAAAACATGGACGTCATCATTGCCCCAAGCAATGATGAGCAAATAAAGGTAATTGCCGATTTTTGTAATAGCAACGATAGTTACGTAATAAACATGTTTGACGTAAAAGGAGATTTTTACAAGACCAATAAACATGTATTACAGGCAAATATTCCACAAGACAAAATGTATTCAAAAGCAATTGATTGTTTCATTGAAGAATGTGGAGACCGCACACCTGTCATAACAAAAAATCTTGAAAAACTGAGCGATAAGGCTCAATTCATCAATACACTTAAAAACAGACTCGACTCTATTGACAAGCCTTATATAGAACTACCCTACTCTGATATTTTGACTGACGAAGACCTTGCACTGTTAGACACTGCTACAACATACATGTTTATACCGACATCAGGAGCAAGAGATCAATTATCAGGAATAATAACCACTTTGACCGAATTTGGTCAAAGATGCAATGACATTAAATTATTTGGATATCCCGAATGGACAACATTCAAAGGTGCAATTCTTGAAAAGATGCATAGCCTTAACACGGTTGTTTACTCGCGTTTTTATAACAACACCAATAGTATTGAATCAAATGCATTTGAATCGTCATTTGAATTATGGTACGGCGGCGAAATGATTCCGGCAGCTCCATATCAAGGTATTTTGGGATATGACACCGCCATGTTTATCTTAAAATCGGCATGTGAAAACAACGGTATATTTATTCCCGGCGTTTATTACCAAGGTATTCAATCAACGTTTGATTTTAACAATACCGACAGCATTAACGGACAATTCAACAACGCATTATATATAATCAAATATTCTTCTGACGGACAAATCAGCCGGTCAGTAAAATAATATCTTCCGCACAATGAAAAAATATATATTATTATTTTTCCTATTATTGACAGGGTTCACAATTTCTGCTCAACGTGAATATATCCCCAAAGTATATATTGGCGGTAAAGCCGGAGCAATCATGTCAAAAATAAGTTTCACGCCTGAAGTAAAGCAATCTATGCAAAATGGCGGTATGGCAGGTATAACATTCCGATATACCGAGGAAAAACATGTGGGACTTATCGCAGAAATCAACATAGAACAAAGAGGTTGGAATGAAGATTTTGAAGAACTTGATCTTAAATACTCTCGCAGCTTGACATATATCCAAATTCCATTAATGACCCATATTTATTTTGGCGGTGATAAATTTAAAGGCTTTATCAATTTAGGTCCCGAGGTAGGTTATCTTATTTCTGACAATATTGAATCGGATTTTGATTACAAAAATCCGTCATCAGTACCGGGATTATCATCGAGCTATCGTGAGACAGAACAACTTAACACTGAGATAAAAAATAAATTTGACTATGGCATCTCAGCGGGAATAGGTATTGAATATTTTTTCAAACGCAAACATTCAGTAAACCTTGAAGGCAGATTCTACTACGGGTTGGGCAACATATACCCCGACAGCAAGCGCGACACGTTTGCCGCATCTCGCAGCATGTCTATTATGATGACTCTTGGGTACTCATTTAGAATCAAATAACGATATTTCCCGAAGCTGTCAAGATTTTAAACATTAAGTCTTTTAGCAAATCAAATTCATTTTGACGGCTGCCAATACCTTTACTTTTGCGGTCAAAGTCTCTCACAGCCGATATTATCTCTATGACTTTAAAGGCATTGTAATTTTTCAAAGCCGGGCGGTAACTGCGTAATTGTCCTTGCCATTTAAATCCGAGTTCAGCCATCATGGCATTATCACTCTTCTCTTTCAAAAAATGTAAAAGCAAGAGATTAGAGAAAAAATTGAATATTGTCGCAATAGTGAGAACTGTAGGATTATTTTTTGAATTTGCCCGGAAATAATCTACGATCTGATATACTTTCAGAGAATCCTTTTGTGCTATGGCATCAATCAATTCAAAATTGTTATAGTCTTTACTAACCCCAATATTGCGTTCGATTGCCTCAGGTGTAATCATCGCGCCGGGACCAAGCACAACAGTCAACTTATCTATCTCGTTGTAAAGCCGTGACAAATCAGAGCCGACATAATCACGTAACATAGACAAGCCCTTCTGCTCTATATTCAATCCCTTGTTTCTGATCAAAGCTGCTATCATAGTTGCAATATTTCTGTCATCAATCCGCTTTGACTCAAAGACCACACCTCCACATTTTTTCATTTCTGAAATCAAATCCTTGGCCTTTGCCAATGCTCCACGACAACATATCACTAAAATCGTAGATGATGACGGTTGCGACGCATACAAATGCAAGCGATTGATATAATCGGCTCTTACCGATTGTGCCTCTTTAAGAATGACAACCTGATACTCCGACATCATCGGATATCTGCGACAAGCGTCCATAACATCATCGGCCGACACTTGCGGGGCATACATTGTATATAGGTTAAAATCACGTTCCTCAACCGGCAAGATATTTTCAAAATCCTTTACCAACTCATCAATAAAATACCCCTCTTCGCCATGCAGAAGATATACAGGCGCATACTGACGTTTTGCCAACTGCGATTTCAAACCTTCAAATGTAATTGTGTTGCTCGGAGCTGCCATACAATATATTTTTGATTGCCGTGATAAATATTTTTTGTAAATTTACACAAAATATCAACGCCAACAAAAAAATATATTGATGCAGTTAAACCTTCCGGCATATCCATTCAAAATAAAGCAAACCGACAATGGTAAAAAAATCTATGATGAGTTGCGACACAAATATGTTGCACTTACTCCGGAAGAGTGGATACGCCAACATTTTGTCACTTTCTTATATACAGAAAAAAAATACCCTAAATCACTAATGGCTAATGAGGTCGCATTATCACTCAACAATACAAAACGGCGATGCGACACTATTGTTTACGACATGACAGCAACCCCCCTTGTCATCGTAGAATATAAAGCTCCAACAGTTGATATTTCACAAGCAGTTTTTGATCAAATAGTCAGATACAACATGGTGCTACATGCAAAATACCTCATTGTATCTAACGGTATAAATCACTATTGCTGTAAAATAGATTACAGCAATCATTCCTATGTATTTCTGCCTGAAATACCGTTATATAACGAGCTATAATAATTAAAAGAAGTAGGCTACCTTCACATTCCAAGTGCGGTTTTTTGCGCTAAAATCATCAAGAAGTTTTGTTTTCAGAGCATAGGTCATTCCCCAAGTATAGCTTCCTGAGACTTGCCATTTCTTAAATATCTCAAGACCAAAACCGGCTGTAAGACCAAGTTCACCGCCCGCATATTCAAGAGCATTTATATCGCTTTTCGCCGCCAAAAATGAGATTGCCGGGCCGCCGAATATAAATGGAGCGACATAATCTTCTATACCCGCCAAATTGGTATATTTAAATCTGAGGTTTATGGGAATTTCAACATAATGCAAATAACAACGTTCGTCTCCGTAGCCGTCACTTTCCCAAATTTTTCTTTCGCCAAGATGCAATGTAGCGCCTCTTTGAGTATATAACAATCCCAAATCGATACCAAATCCTATTCCGGGAAACATCATTTCGCCAACAATTCCGGCCGAACCGCCAACACTTTGGTCAATAGTAATAAGATCTTGTTTAAACTTAAGATCAGAAATCGTTACTCCGGCAGCCGCGCCATAACGAAACTGAGCATTAACTCCGGCGGCACATACAGCCGCAATCATTACAACGATACTTACAATATATTTTTTCATCTTCAGTTTTGGAATGGAAGTGGATTCATTATTTGTTTTACTACGCAAAGATAGTGCAAGTTGTGCGCAAATGCAAAAAATATCAACCTGCTTATATTTTTTTAGCGTTGGCAAAAGGGCAATCGGCTTATTCTATGTTGCATAATTTATATAAACGCGCTACCTTTGCATCAACATTATAATGGCATATTATGCCCTAAGCCCAAAACAAAACAGCTATGAGCAGCAAAACAACACAAAAAAACAATAAAGTTGCAAAATCATCTCGCACACGCAAAATCATCATTGCGATGTGGTTGGCCTTCATTGCAATTATCATATTCGTAGGCATATTCTTTACCTTGATATACAACGGCGTAATCGGATACATGCCACCTATCGAAGATCTTAAAAACCCTACCGATAAATTTGCTTCGGTACTATACACCTCCGACGGGAAAGAATTAGGACGATATTTCCGAGACACGGGCAACAGAGTATATGCCGATTTAGATGATATATCACAGCATGTAATAGATGCACTTATTGCAACCGAAGATGTCAGATTTGAAGATCACTCAGGCATTGACATGCGAGCAGTAATGCGTGTACTTGTAAAAACCATGATATTGCAACGCAAAAATGCCGGTGGCGGATCTACGATAACCCAACAACTCGCAAAACAATTGTATTCGCCAACCTCTGACGGGCTTATCGATCGTGCAATGCAGAAACCCATCGAATGGATGATTGCAGTTAAACTTGAACGGTTTTATACCAAAGACGAGATAATAAAAATGTATCTTAACCAATTTGATTTCCTATATAATGCAGTAGGGATCAAATCGGCCGCACATGTATATTTCGGTAAAGATCCTAAAGATTTAAATATTGAAGAAGCCGCTACATTAATGGGTATGGTAAAAAATCCGTCCTATTATAACCCAGTAAGACGTAACGAGAGAACCAAAAATCGCAGAAACGTGGTTTTTGAGCAAATGTACAAAGCCGATATGCTGACAGCTACCGAACTCGACTCACTAAAGCAACTGCCTCTGACTCTCGACTTCCACCGTGTTGACCACAAAGAAGGACCTGCGCCTTATTTCAGAGAAGAGCTCAGACGCATTTTGAGAGCAAAAAAGCCTCACAAAAGCGACTACTACCAATGGGAAAGACAAAAATTTGTCGATGACTCGATTGCATGGGAAAACAACCCGTTGTTTGGCTGGATTGAAAAAAATCCCAAAGCCGACGGTTCAAAATATGACCTTTATACCGACGGGCTAAAAATATACACAACAATTGACTCTCGTATGCAACAATACGCCGAGGAAGCAGTTGAAACACATTTCAGCCAAACATTGCAACCCCGATTCTTCAAAGAAAAGCGGAATGTAAAAGGTGCTCCATACACTTCCAACCGCAACGAGTTATCGGAAAAACAGCTCAATGCACTCATCAATCGTGCAATGGAACAGACCGACCGATATAGAATACTTAAGAAAGCCGGTAAATCCGAAGCAGAAATTTCTCAAGCATTCAACACTCCCGTGGATATGAAAGTGTTTTCTTACGAAGGTATAATAGACACGACCATGACTCCACTCGACTCCATTTTATATAACAAGCACTTCCTGCGCACCGGATTCATGTCTATGGATCCACGTTCAGGATATGTGAAAGCCTATGTAGGCGGACCAAACTTCACGTTCTTCCAATATGACATGGTCGCAACAGGTCGCAGGCAAATTGGTTCAACAATAAAACCGTTTCTATATACTTACGCAATGGAGGAGGGATTCACGCCATGTGATGAAATGCTTAACAGCCAGCCAACAATTCATGACGAATTGGGGAGACCTTGGACACCTCGCAACTCATCAAAAGCACGCATCGGAGAAATGGTAACTCTACGTTGGGCATTAACCAATTCCAACAACTGGATTTCAGCTCGCATCATAGACCAGTTGTCACCTGCAACCTTGGTGCGCAACATGCACAACTTCGGCATCACCAATCAAAACATTTCAGCAACACCGTCTTTGTGTCTCGGACCTTGTGAAGTTTCTGTACAAGAAATGGTTACAGCCTACTCGGCATTTGCCAATAAAGGAATGAGAGTTGACCCTATATATGTAACCGCAATAGCCGATGCCAACGGGAATATAATCTCAGAATTTACACCAAAGCATACAGAAGTCATAAGCGAAACCGCATATTACCGCATACTATCTATATTGCTTAATGTCGTTGATGGCGGAACAGGCAACCGCATACGCCGAGCGCCATATAACATAACGGCCCAAACAGGAGGCAAAACCGGTACAACCAACGACAATGCCGACGGATGGTTTATGGCATTCACACCTCAACTCGTTTCAGGCGTATGGGTAGGTGGAGAAGAACGATATATACACTTCAACGGCATGGCCGACGGACAAGGAGCATCTATGGCATTACCAATATACGGTCTGTACATGTCAAAAGTATATGCCGATAAATCACTGCCCTACTCTCAAGATGTCACATTTGAGTTCCCCAAAGATGTAGACTTGTGCGAGAAAGAAAATTTCGGTGAAATCATAAATGAATCCACCAAATCGAGTATCGAAGGGGTTTTTGATTAACACAGATCCCGCCTGCCTATTTCAACAACGTCGATAGGAGCTGACCTATTCCCCTCGAAACATAAGCACGGGAATAGTCTACCGGGCGTATAACTTCATTATTCCATATAACGATATCGAGATCTATAGGTATCACACCTCGCTGTTTTGATGCCGGAGTACGCCCGCATAC
>CAZBUT010000053.1:0-8044 GCA_964495165.1 uncultured Muribaculaceae bacterium
GTTGTTGTTGAATGTATTGCCGCAGAAGTGGAACATCTCTTCCGATGCTGTTTTGACTGCGCCTGCTATGGTGAGAGACGGAGTGCCGATGCGTGAACTCGCCGCCCGTCCCGATGTGCGTGCCGCAGAGCAGAACGTGGCAGTTGCCTATTATGCAACAAATCAGGCTCGCGCCGCATTCTACCCCGGATTGACAATCACAGCCAACGGCGGTTTCACCAACCTGCTCGGTTCTATGATTGTAAATCCTGCCGAATTCTTTGTACAGCTTGCAGGGTCGTTGACTGCGCCTCTGTTTGCGCGTGGCGCGAATATTTCACGTCTTGAAGCCGCCCGCGCTCAACAGCAACAGGCAATGAACAATTTTGAATACACTCTGTTGAGTGCAAGTGCCGAGGTGAGCAACGCTATGACTGTGTATGAAAAAAGCGATGAAAAATCAAAATATTTGGTTCACCAAGTAGAAAATCTTGAAAAATCGGTTGAATATACCCAAGAATTGCTAACTTTGGGAACTGCAACCTATCTCGAAGTGTTGACTGCTCAACAGGGATTGCTGGCGGCTCAAATGTCGCAGATCTCTTGCAATCTCACTAAGGCTCAAGCCATGATCAACTTGTATCAGTCGCTTGGAGGTGGACGCTAATAATTGTAACCTAAAAACTCAGACCCATGATTAGTCCGTTAGCTCACGTTGATCCGTCGGCCAAAATCGGCCGAGACGTTAAGATCCACCCGTTTGCCTTTATCGATGCAAATGTCGAAATTGGCGACGGTTGTGAAATCATGTCTTACACGAGTGTCATACATGGCACCCGCATTGGAAAGAACAATAAAATTTACCAAGGTTCTATAATCGGTGCCGACCCTCAGGATTTCCGTTGGAAAGGCGAAGAAACCTATTGCGTTATAGGTGACAACAATGTGATTCGCGAGCAGGTTATCATCAACCGCAGTATCCGTGAGGGCAAAGCGACAACGATAGGCAATGACTCATTTATAATGGCAGAGAGCCACATCGGTCATGACTGTGTTGTCAAAGGCAAATGCGTGATAGGCAATGGCGTGAAAATCGCCGGCGATACCGAGATTGGCGAATGTGTTATCATGTCATCAAATGCCATGTTGCATGAAGGTTGCAAGATTGGCGATTGGGCGATGATCAAAGGCGGTTGCCGTTTGGGCGGAAATGTGCCTCCTTATGTGATAATCGCTCACAATCCGGCAAGCTATTACGGGGTCAATGCCGTAGTGATGCGTCATGAGGGATTCACCGAAGAGCAGATCGATGATGTGGCAAAAGCTTACCGCCACGTTTACCAGTGCGGTACATCGGTTTATAATGCCTTGCGCCGCATCGAAGCCGATGTGAATGATACCCCCATACGTCAGTCGATACTTGATTTCATCAGAGGCTGCGATTTGAAAATAGTGGCTATCCCCATTGAATTGATGTAATACAACAAATAAAACTTTCTTTTAAATAGCAAGGTCGCCAAATTTTATTGTGGCGACCTTGTTGCTGTTTATTCGGATTATTTTACCCAGTTGGCGATTTTATCTTTTGCGAAGAGGTAGTAGAATATGAGTCCGACCCAGCTTGTGAGTAGGATTACTGCAATCCAAATTAATTTTTTGAAAGTGTCGCCTTGAAGACTCCAAATGTCTAATACGGCTTTTACGCATAAAATGAGGCCAATTGCCCAAATAATAAATTCCATTGTAAAAAGATTTTATGATTAATAATTAAAAACGATGATGCTTAAAGTAAAAATATATGAGGGATACGAAATGCTTTAAAGAGAGTTTGCTGAATAGACTGCGTCTTGTAGCTCGTCTCCATAAATGAATGATGCTGAATTGCGGGAGATAAACAACTTTATATCCGGCTTTTGATGCTCTAATACAAAAATCGGCATCTTCGGGTCCGTAAAATATATTCTCGTCAAGAATCCCAATATCATCAATTACTTCCCGCTTAATCATTTGGCATGCACCGATGACATAAGTCGGCTCTATGATTTCAGAGGGTGAGACTTCGACATAGTCATTGCTTAATCCAAATATGTTTTTTGTTTTTATGAATAAGCCTGGAAATGGCTTGAAACTTTGTTGAATGTTCCCATTCTCGTCTGTGAGCATGCAACCACATATTCCGATGTTGTTATTTTTATTCATGTATTGTTCCATGCCAAATATTGCCTCTTTGCTGGCAATCGTATCATTGTCCAGAAGCATTATTTTGTTGCCTTTGGCTACCTTTATTCCTTGATTACGGGCAAAAGCCACGCCTCGATTACACTCATTCCTGAGATATAAAATTTGAGGGTAATGCGTGCCAATAAAAGAGTCGGTCTTGTCATTAGAACCGTTGTCTATTATTATAGTTTCGATATCGTTACGAGTAACTACATCGTGGATAGATTCTAAACAGCGCTTTAGTCGCTCAAGTTGATTCCATGTTATTATTATTATAGATATACGAATCGACATATTGGGGGCAGCGTAGAAATTATGTCAAATATAAGCTATTAATTTTAGTTGAATGTGGCCAGGCAATTAATTAAACAGTTTTATTTTTAGGGCTTTAAAAGCAGATGCAAATTCTTCCCAAGATGAGAATTTTTTTATTTGTTTGAAAATAAAAGAAGGGGATAGGAAATACGAAATATTATTATAAAAAAGTATTTTTTCCATTTCTTTTGAAGACAGCGACGGATAATTTAGTATGGACTCGCGCTGTACATTGGTCGGGACATATTCTCCCGTTGATATCCACCCATTCTCTTTTGCCGTTTGGTAAAATTCAGTACCAGGGAACGGAGACACAATATTAAACATTACTTGATCAACATGCAGTTTTTTGACTGTTTTTAATGTCTCTTTTAATGTCTGTTTCGTTTCTAATGGACTACAGCCAATAAGTATATTGAGTTTTACCGGAACGTTGTGTTTCTTTAATAGTTCGATCGCTGAAATTATCTGTTCCCGTGTGATACCTTTTTTGATGTATTTTAGAATCTCGTTGTCAAAAGATTCTACGCCGAGGTCGACGTACATGCAATTGGAGTTACTGAGCATCTCGGCAATTTTATCGGTTATGGCATCAACGCGAGCTTGACATCCCCATTTCAGCCCATAGCGTTTCATTATTTGGCAAATGCCATCAGTTCGTTGTTCGTTCCATATAAAATTATCATCCATGAACCCAACTGATTTGTAGCCTTGTCGGGCTAATAATGCCATTTCCTCTTCTATTTTCTCGATTGATTTGAATGAGATCGGCGGTTTAACACCGTGTTCTTTTTTGTATTCTATTTCGCGGGCAAATGTCAAAGAGCTTGGAACGCAATAGATGCAACGGAACGGGCAATTACGTGACGTGACAGCCGTTGTATAAGGGCCTATCTTTAATTTAGGGTTATGATATTTTTTGTCTTGAATGAAATGTCGTGCCGGAATAGGCAGCGAATTAATATCCTTGAGTAATTGGTGAGGCTTGTTGTTTTTTATGAGTCCTTCTGACAAAAAAGAAATTCCATCAATATCATTCAGGCTTTCATTATTGAGTAACGCATCTGTAAGTTGTAATGTGGTTATTTCCGGTTCGCCTCTGATAATAAAGCGTGTTTCATTTGTCAGATATTTTGCTGTGAAATATGTTGGACCCGGTCCCATAAACACAATTTTAGCATTGGGACGATATTGGTTTATGATATCTGCAGCTTTTAAATCTGTGTCTAATGACAGATTGACGCTCCAAATATAATATATATCGGAATGGTCCTCTTTAATAAATTCAATGAATTGCCTTTCTGACTCGTTGTGATAAATAAAATCTCTGTAGTTTATGTCTCCGTTATATCCATTCTCTTCAAGGTAGGCAATAACGGTAAGTTCATATATGTTGGGAGCAAGATATACGACACGAGTACAGCCGGCAGTGCGTTCTGCCGGCTGTTTATTGTCTAAAGCCGGGGGAATTACAAATGTTAGTTTCATACTAAAATAACGAGTCGGCTTTTAATATATTGTTAAATAACGGGGATTTGGGTGGGGTTATTTTGAGAATATTTCGTGGAAATACAGGAGGTGGTGGCGGAGGGAGTTGCGCCAGTAGGGGTGGGTGTGGCATCCGGGGCGTTCGGTATAGTCGTGTGGGATTTTGTGCTTGAGCAAAGCCTCATGAAATTCGCGGTTGACTCCGATGAAAAAGTCATCGACTCCGCAATCGATTACTAAATTAAGTTGTCCCGGCTGCAACGACGGAATCAAAGTTATCGCGGTATAGTCGATCCAGCGTTGTGGCTGTTCTTCTTGTGTGCCTATGCGTGTCGCCATTTTCCACAATTTTGCCCATTTGGGTTTGTTGATATTTAATCCTCCGCTCATGCTGCCTGCCGATCCAAAAATGTCGGAATGGCGCATTGCGAGCCACATACTGCCATGCCCGCCCATACTGAATCCGGTGACGGCGCGTTTCTCGGCAACGGGAATTGTGCGGAAATTGGCGTCAATATATGGCACAAGCTCTTTGGTGATAAATGTTTCCATCTGAAGGTCTTCTATTACGGGGGAATCCCAATACCAGCTGTCGCGACCGTCGGGGCACACAAGTATCATGTTGTAGTGTGAGGCGAGGCTGTCAAGTCGTGGCTCGGTGAGTTTGAGCCATGAAGAATAATCTCCACCGTAGCCGTGAAGCAGATAAACAACCGGATAATGAGCTGTGTCGTTGTTAAAGTATTTTTCGGGAAGAATAACCGCACATCGCATAGGTGATTTTATCGCTTTGGCGGGAACGTTGATAGTGTCAACTTGGTTGGTCTTTGCTGAAGATACTCCGGCAAAAAGCACGGCAAATAATAGTGCCAGAATTTTTAGTTTCATAATGAAATGGACTTTATTGGATTATAATTTTTTGCGAATATAATGAAAAATATTGTGTTAAAGGAAAATTATTTATATCTTTGTCAATATTCATTAATTAAGTAACTTAAATTTAAATTATTATGGATTTTGGTGGTGCAATAAAAAGCGTATTTTCGAAGTATGCAACCTTCACAGGTCGTGCACGTCGTTCAGAGTTTTGGTATTGGTATCTATTTACATTTATTGTAGGTTGTGTGTTGGGCTGGATTCCGGTTATTGGCTGGTTGGTGAGCATTGCTCTGCTTATTCCTAACCTTGCTGTCGGTGCACGCCGTCTTCATGATACAAACCGCAGTGGTTGGTGGCTGTTGTTGAATTTGATACCTCTTGTAGGTGCTATTATCTTGATCATTTGGTGGGTTCAAGACAGTGCGCCCGGGGCAAATGAATATGGCGACAATCCCAAAGGACTTTAAATTGATAGTAAAGATGTCTCATTGATTGCTCTTTATATAGGTGGGAATGAGACGTAGCAACATAGAGCGTGCCAAAAATGAAATGGCACGCTCTTTTTGCTTTGTATTTCGGCCATTTGTTGTATCTTTGTGTTGTATTTAAATCTTCTCAATGATAGAGCGCATCGTTATTATCGACAATGTCGATCCTGTGAGTTTTTACGGAGTAAATAATTGCAATATGCAGTTGATACGCAACCTTTTTCCGAAGTTGCGAATGGCTGCGCGCGGATCTGTAATAAAGGTGATAGGAGATGATAAAGAAACTGCTGAATTTGAGAAAAAAATAAAAGAGCTTGAGGAGTATTGTTCAAGATACAATAAACTCACGGAAGATGTTATTCTTGATGTGGTAAAAGGCGATGCTCCACGTGAGATGAAAATGGACGATGTGATTATATACGGCGTTAACGGAAAGCCTATATCAGGTCGTACTCCAAATCAACAACTGCTCGTTAAGACATTTCAAGAAAATGATCTGACATTTGCGCTCGGACCGGCAGGAACAGGTAAAACTTATGTGGCGATCGCTTTGGCGGTGAGAGCATTGAAAAACAGAGAGGTGCGCAAAATAATACTTTCACGTCCGGCAGTGGAAGCCGGTGAGAAACTCGGATTCCTCCCGGGTGACATGAAAGACAAGATCGACCCTTATCTCCAACCGTTGTATGATGCTCTTGAAGATATGATCCCGGCAGTGAAACTCAAGGAATATATGGAGACAAAGGTTATACAGATAGCCCCATTGGCATTCATGCGCGGACGTACTCTTAATGATGCCGTCATTGTCCTTGACGAGGCGCAAAATACAACAACCCACCAAATAAAAATGTTCCTTACCCGCCTTGGTATGAACGCCAAGATGATAATTACCGGCGACGTTACCCAAATAGATCTTCCTCGCTCTACGGTGTCGGGACTTGTACAGGCATTGCGAGTCCTTAAAGATATCAACGGAATAGGGAAGGTGGAGTTCGGAAAAAAAGATATAGTAAGGCATCACTTGGTGCAACGCATTGTCGAAGCCTATGAGCAATGGGATAAATGCCGTATAGATGAAGACCGCGAGTCTGACGATAGCAACGAAACAGAAAATAGACACTAATAATTAAATATATTATAGTTATGGCAAAGACATTGGTAAATACCGATTTTAATTTCCCCGGACAAAAAAGTGTGTATCACGGAAAAGTGCGTGATGTATATGATATAAATGACGATTTGATGGTGATGATTGCTACTGACCGCATATCGGCATTTGATGTTATTTTGCCAAAGGGTATTCCTTTTAAAGGGCAAATGTTAAATCAGATAGCTGCAAAGTTTCTTGATGCAACGTCGGATATTGTGCCAAACTGGAAACTTGCAACCCCCGACCCAATGGTTACAGTAGGTCTCAAATGTGAAGGCTTCAAGGTTGAAATGATTATACGCGGCTATTTGACTGGTAGCGCATGGCGTGAATATAAGGCCGGTTGCAGAGAATTGTGCGGAGTGAAACTACCCGACGGTATGAGAGAAAATGAGCGTTTCCCCGAACCGATAATCACACCAACAACCAAGGCCGATGCCGGACATGATGAAAATATCTCACGCGAGGAAATCATTGCTCAGGGTGTCGTGTCAAAAGAGGATTATGAGACTATGGAACGTTACACCAAGGCGTTGTTTAAACGTGGCAGTGAAATTGCTGCTGAAAAAGGTCTTATACTTGTCGATACAAAATATGAATTTGGAAAACGCGACGGAAAAGTGATTTTGATTGATGAGATTCATACTCCCGATTCATCTCGCTATTTCTATGCCGAAGGATATGAAGAGCGTTTCAATGCCGGCGAACCTCAACGTCAGCTCTCAAAGGAGTTTGTGCGCCAATGGCTTATTGATCATGATTTTATGGGAAAAGAAGGACAAACCGTTCCCGAAATGACCGATGAATATTGCGAAAGCGTATCGGCTCGTTATCAAGAACTTTATGAACATATCACCGGTGAAAAATTTGTAAAACCCGCCGAAGGCGACCTTGCCGCACGCATAGAAGCCAATGTAACGGCTTGTCTTGCAGAATTGAAACGATAACATAAAACATATTTCAAGCAGTGGAGGTACAGGCCGAAAAGATAAATCCCTACGACAGCAACCGCAGTAAAACGGAGCAGGTGCAAGAAATGTTTGACTCGATTGCACCTGCCTACGATTTTATGAATCGGGCTATGACCTTCGGCGTCGATAAATTGTGGCGTGCCAAGGCTGTAAAGATGATCATGCGGCATACTCCCTCGACAATTCTTGACGTTGCGACAGGAACCGGTGACCTTGCAATATTGCTTGCCCGCAAAATATCTCTGCAACGGGTTTCGGGTGTAGATTTGTCAACAGGAATGATTGAGATCGGACGACGTAAGGTTGCTGAAGCAGGTCTTGACCGGGTGATTGAATTGATGCAAGGTGATTGCCTTGATTTGCCTATGGCGGATAAATCTTTTGATTGTGTCACAGTAGCTTATGGTGTGCGCAATTTTGAACATTTGTCAGCAGGCTATCGAGAGATGTTGCGTGTGTTACGCCCGGGAGGCATGTTGTGTGTCATCGAGTTGTCAACCCCCACATCTATATTTGTAAAACCGTTTTATAAGTTATACACGCGATATATCATA
>CAZBUT010000054.1:0-576 GCA_964495165.1 uncultured Muribaculaceae bacterium
AGGTTATACAACAATATGGCAATGATTATATTGCGGTCGGGACTTATTTTTTCACACATAAGAGCCACCGTCTGCAAATTGTGTATAGTTGGGTTTATGCCGTAACGATCGCGACGGTAGTGGCTTTGTTTTATACCTTCAGTTATTATTTTGCGTACTCTGTCGGCATCGGTTGGCTCAAGCACATCACGCGCCGACCGCAATATGCGTCGGTACAGAGTCAACAACTCTGATTTTTCTTCGGCACTGAAATATTTTTCTTCCATACACTTATCGGTTAATGATGGGTATATTTGAGTAAGGTATACTTGTGGTTTTCGGCATTATATGTCAGTCTCCGTCGAGTTCCATGTTATTTATTTGTTCGATATAGTCGAGAATTTCGTCTCGTCCACGCCCGTCAATGCTTGATGACAAGAAGATCGGTGGCAGTTCTTCCCATTGTTCATGAAGCGTTTTTGTGTATTTATTGATGTTTCTGCGACCGGCTTCAGGACCCATTTTGTCGAGTTTGGTGAAAATTATGCTGAAAGGTACACCATTTTCGCCAAGCCATGACATGAATTCGAGGTCTAT
>CAZBUT010000054.1:586-8030 GCA_964495165.1 uncultured Muribaculaceae bacterium
GGTCTATTTTCTGTGGGTCAAGTCGGGAATCTATCAATACAAACAGGTTTGTCATCTGTTCACGGTTGAGAATATACCCTTCGATCATTTTTTGCAATTTGTCGCGACTATCTTTGCCACGGCGTGCAAATCCGTATCCAGGCAGATCGACTATATACCATTGGTCGTTTATCAGGAAATGATTGATAAGCATTGTTTTTCCCGGAGTGGAAGATGTGTGGGCAAGATTCTTGCGTCCGGTCAACATGTTTATCAGAGATGATTTTCCAACGTTTGAACGTCCGATAAAAGCGTATTCGCGTTTATCGGAAACAGGGCATTTTGATACGGTGGAATTGCTTATCTCAAATTTTGCACTATTGATTTTCATATCATGAATTTTATGTAAAGTTAGGCATAAACATTTTATAAAACAAACCACAAGCTACGAAGTTTACTCATTTCAGGGATTTTGACTAACTTTGTGGTCTTATCATATATCGACATGGGAAAAAATACATCAAGAGAAACCATATTCCGGTTCAAACGTTTTCAGGTGAAAAACGAGTTGAGCGCAATGAAAGTTGGTACCGACGGGGTATTGCTTGGTGCATGGGCCGATGTAGCTATGTCGCAATGTGTTTTAGATGCAGGATCAGGAACGGGACTTATCGCGCTGATGACAGCGCAACGCAGTAATGCCCATATCATAGGAGTTGAGATTGATTCTACTGCCGCGCGAGAGTCAGTGGAGAATGTCGAAATGTCGCCATGGCGTGACCGCATTGAGATTGTAGAAGGAGACATTACTGCAATGACTAAACGGTTTGCTGTAGAAGGGGTAGACCATGTAATAAGTAATCCTCCATTTTTTGGGAATGGCGTAAAAGCTCCCGATAGAGCCAGAGCTATTGCTCGGCATTGCGACTCATTGAGTTTTGATACATTGATAAACTTTTCAAGTAAAATTTTAAATAATGACGGACGATTATCTTTTGTTTCGCCATACACCGAATGTGACAATATAATAACCTCGGCGGCATTCCATAATATGCATATATCACGATATGCCGAAGTGATGTCACGACTTGATAGTAAATTGCCTGTCAGAATACTTTGGGAGTTGTCAATGTCGGAGAGTTATGAGACTCAAAAGTCGGTGATAGTGATAAGAGACTTAAACAATCAATATACACAACAATATAAGAATCTCACACAGGATTTTTATTTAAATATGTAACGAGTATGCACAATTTTATGCAATCGAGAGTGTCTTTTGGACAGAAAATAGGACTGTTTTTTTGTTTTTGGTTGTTAACCACAATCATTGGTAGTTTTGTCGTTGGGTTTATAATGCTGAAATGGGGTAGTGATTCTACACCGGCCTTGCGCATAGCTACTGTTTTGCAAGACATAATAATGTTTGTTACACCATGTATCGCAACTGCCATGCTTGTCACGCGCACTCCTGCCACATTACTTTGTCTTGACCATATAGCCAAGCCTCGCCATTTTGGATATACATTGTTGGTGCTTGTGTTAAGTATTCCGGCCATGAACTGGCTGATTGAATGGAATTCAGCAATACAATTTCCTGAATCGATGCATGGGGTGGAAGAGTGGATACGCTTGCGCGAGGAAAGCGCATCGGCAATGATTACAGTTATGTTGGGTAAACCTCATGTCGCAGATCTTATAATGTCGGTGCTTATCGTTGGAGTGCTAACCGGACTGAGCGAGGAATTGTTTTTCAGAGGTGCATTGCAACGTATCTTACAGAGCCGACCAATGAATGCTCATTTTGCCATTTGGACTACGGCTGTAGTGTTTAGTGCGATGCATATGCAGTTTTACGGATTTGTTCCACGATTGTTGCTTGGAGCATTTTTCGGCTATTTGTTATGGTGGGGTGGTTCGCTGTGGTTGCCTATAGTGGCACATGCGTTTAATAATATTGTAACTGTAGTGTTTACATGGTTGCTTAACCGTGGAGTCTTGGAGTCTGACCCAAACCAATTGGGGGCGACTTCAACCACCGGGGATACAATAATCGCGATTACAAGCGTAATCGCGACTGTAATTGCAATTGTATGTCTTAGACGATCTCTACTGAATACTAATCAAACTTCTTGCGGTGGAACACAAAATTGCGCCCGAGATACTTCTCTTTGACGACAGGATTTTCGGCAAGTTCTTCTGATGTTCCTCGGAAGAGGATTTTGCCTTCAAACAGCAAGTATGCTCTGTCTGTAATACTTAATGTCTCAGGTGCATTATGGTCGGTAATGAGAATGCCGATGTTTTTCTCTTTCAGTTTATACACGACATATTGAATATCTTCTACCGCAATAGGATCAACGCCGGCAAAAGGTTCATCGAGCATAATGAATTTGGGATTAATGGCGAGACACCGTGCAATTTCGGTACGGCGGCGCTCGCCGCCTGACAATTGGTCGCCTAAGTTTTTGCGTACTTTGTGCAGATTAAATTCATCGATGAGGCTTTCCAATTTGTCACGTTGGTATTCCTTTGACGTATCGGTCATTTCAAGTACTGAGCGGATATTGTCTTCAACTGTCATTTTACGGAATACCGACGCTTCCTGTGCAAGATAGCCGATGCCATTTTGTGCTCGCTTGTAAACCGGATATTTTGTGATGTTTAGATCGTTGAGAAATATTTCACCTTCGTTAGGTGTGACCAATCCAACTGTCATATAAAATGTTGTGGTTTTTCCGGCTCCGTTAGGTCCGAGCAATCCCACGATTTCACCTTGGGTTACATCGATTGACACATGGTTTACAACCGTGCGCTGCCGGTATTTTTTGACGAGATTTTCGGTGCGAAGTACCATTTTATCATTGGCTGGTACGTCATTTCGGTTTTGAGTCTCGTTAGTAGTTATATAGTCTTTTTCTTCCATTTTTTTATTATCGGTTTCGTAGTTGCGACTTAATGTAGTCGGTAAGCAGACCTATAGCTACGGTGTTATTTCCGCCTTGTGGCACTATGAGGTCGGCATATTTTTTCGTTGGTTCGATATACAACTGATGCATAGGTTTCAATACATCTTGATAACGGTTGATAACCATCTTTGGAGTGCGACCGCGTTCAACGCAATCGCGGGCAATGACACGTATTAACCTGTCATCGGGATCGGCATCAACAAATACTTTCACGTCCATCATGTCACGCAGTTCTTCGTCATTCAGAACCAATATACCTTCGACAATCACCACATCGCAGGGCTCTATTTTTACGGTTTCTGGCTGACGTGTACATGTGAGATATGAGTATGTGGGCATCTCAATGTTTTTGCCCTCTTTTAGCTCTTTCAAGTGTTTTACCAGCAGAGTCCATTCAATCGAATCCGGTTCATCAAAATTTATCTTACAACGATCCTCAACGGGAACATGGCTCGAATCTTTATAGTAAGAGTCTTGTGGCATCACTGCAACCTCCCCTTGAGGAAGGCTATTGATGATTTTGTTTACAACAGTTGTTTTTCCCGAGCCGGTACCTCCGGCAATTCCGATGATGAGCATGGGGCGTGGTTTTAAATTATCAGTACAAACTTAATAAAAAAATCGGAGGTGAAAGGTATAATTGCGCTAAAAATGCCTGTATATTGGCATTATTGGCAAAACGTGGGCACTTTAGGATAACAGACAATGGCAAAAAAATGACTATCTTTGTCCTCGCAAAATAAATTCATAAAAGCACATATATGGTATTGACATCATCATTGGCTACATTTGGCAAATATTGCCTTTTCATAAGACGGGTTTTTTCCGTACCCGATCGTTGGGGCGTGTTTTTTAAACGCACTATAATGGAAATCTCAAAATTGGGGGTTGACTCCATTCCACTTGTACTAATCATTGCGATTTTTATCGGAGCGGTAATTGCGATTCAGATGCAATTGAATATTATGTCGCCACTCATTCCTGCTTATTCTGTTGGATTGGCTACGCGTGAAATCGTTTTGCTTGAGTTTTCGTCATCGATCTTAGGATTGATTTTGGCCGGCAAGGTCGGTTCAAATATAGCATCTGAAATAGGTACAATGCGTGTGACAGAGCAGATTGACGCTCTTGAAATAATGGGAGTCAATTCAAGCAATTTTCTTGTATTGCCAAAGATAGTTGGCTTTTTGTTTTTTATGCCTATCTTGGTTGTTTTCTGTATGGTGACTTCGCTTTTTGGCGGGTATTTGGTTGCAGTCTTTACCGATTTGTTCCCGGTATCGAGATATATCTATGGAATACAGACATTGTTTAACGAGTGGTATGTATGGTATGCCTTGATAAAATCATTGGTATTCTCATTTATCATAACTTCGGTAGCTGCATTCTTTGGATATTATGTGAAAGGCGGAGCCTTACAAGTGGGAAAAGCAAGTACCAATGCTGTGGTTTCGAGCAGTATTTTGATTCTTTTATTTGATGTCGTACTCACTAAACTGTTGTTGCAATGATCGAAGTAAGAAATGTGACTAAGTCATTTGACGGCAAAACGATACTTCACAATGTCGATGCCACATTCCATGCCGGGAAAACCAATCTTATCATAGGTCAGAGCGGTTCAGGAAAGACAGTGCTCATGAAGTCAATCGTTGGACTTGTTAAGCCTGAGCAAGGCGAGATTTTATACAACGGTCGTGATGTGATGAAAATGGACGGTGACCAAATCAAGGAGTTGCGTAAAGAAATAGGTATGTTGTTTCAAGGATCGGCATTGTTTGATTATGAAACAGTTCTTGGTAACGTTATGTTTCCGCTGGTGATGTTTACCGACATGTCTCAGAAAGAGATGAAAGATCGGGCACAATTTTGCCTTGAACGTGTCAATCTTAAGGGTGCTGACAAGAAATATCCATCAGAATTGTCAGGCGGTATGCAAAAACGTGTTGCAATCGCTCGTGCAATCGCCCTGAATCCAAAATACCTATTTTGTGATGAACCAAACTCCGGTCTTGACCCTAAAACATCAATACTCATTGATGAACTTCTTCACGATATCACTCAGGAATATCAAATGACAACTATTATCAACACTCATGATATGAACTCGGTGTTGGGAATAGGAGAGAACATTATCTTTATCAATAAAGGACATAAAGAGTGGACCGGCGATAAGACTCAAATATATTCAAGCGACAATCAAGCCCTTAACGACTTTGTATTTGCGACAGATCTGTTCCAAAAAGTCAAAGAATATATTGTCGCAACCAAATAAGCCAAATACGCTCTTGGGGTTAAACTCACTAATACAAATCTTGAAACTTGAGGTTTCATCGGCAAATTGCATATATCAGAGATAATGTGTCAATTCTAAGATTTATTAATACATTATAAGTTAAAATGAGCGGAGTGCCTTGGCTGTGGCACTCCGCTCGTTATGGAAGTAAATATCAGAATCAGATGATTCTTATTCGTCGGTATTTTCTTCGGCGTAGGCTTTGAGTAATTTTTCTTGAACGTCGCTCGGAACAAGTTCGTATGACGCAAATTTCATCGTGAAAGAAGATCGACCACCCGTAATTGAACTTAAAGCGGTAGAATAAGATGCCATTTCCTTTAAAGGTACTTTAGCCGAAAGTTTTTCAAATCCATTTTCGCTTGACATACCCATGATTATGGCACGACGTCCTTGCAAATCACTCATCACGTCACCCATAACATCGGCAGGAACCATTACATCTACATCATAAACCGGTTCAAGAATTTTGGGGTTAGAGTTGCGGAATGCTTCACTGAATGCGTTGCGTCCGGCCAAACGGAATGAGATTTCGTTTGAATCAACCGGGTGCATCTTTCCGTCATAGATACATACGCGAACATCACGGGCATAAGAACCGGTGAGCGGACCTTGTTCCATGCGATCCATGAGACCTTTGACTATTGCCGGAATAAAACGAGCATCAATAGCTCCACCTACGATACAGTTGTGTACAACAAGCTTGCCACCCCATTCCAACGGTATTTCCTGAGTGTCGCGAACGTTCATTTTGAATTCTTGACCACCAAATTTGTAAGTATCGGGAACCGGAGCACCTTCAACATACGGCTCAATGATCAAATGCACTTCACCAAATTGTCCTGCACCACCCGATTGTTTTTTATGTCGATAGTCGGCGCGAGCCGCTTTAGTGATAGTTTCGCGATATGGGATTTTGGGCTCTTCAAATATGATAGGCAATTTATCGTTGTTCTCGACACGCCATTTAAGTGTGCGCAGGTGGAATTCACCTTGACCTGACAATATTGTTTGTTTCAACTCTTTTGATTGTTCAACGACCCAAGTGGGATCTTCTTCGTGCATACGGGTAAGAATTCCGCTCAGTTTCTCAGCATCGCTCTCAGTAACAGGGCGCACGGCGCGTTGATATTTGGGAGCAGGATATTTGATGTAATCATCGTAGATGAATTCACAACCTTTTTCATTGAGAGTGTTACCTGTGCGCACGTCTTTCATCTTGACAGTAGCACCTATATCGCCGGCACATAGTTTGTCGGCCGGAGTCTTGATTTGACCGCATACGCAGTTGATTTGGGCAAAACGCTCTTTAGTTCCGCGACTGATGTTGTCAAGGTCTACGCCAGGCGTCAAAGTTCCTGACATTACTTTGAAGTAGCTGACTTCGCCAATGTGTGGTTCAACTGTTGTTTTGAATACAAAAAGGCTTAACGGTCCGTTTGAGTCAGGCTTCACTTCATTGCCGTGGGCATCAACTGGAACGGGCATGTCTTCAACAAACGGTACAACATTTCCAAGGAATTCCATCATGCGACGTACTCCCATGTCTTTTGCTGCGCTTACGCAGAATACCGGGAAAATAGAGCGGTCAACAAGACCTTTGCGAATACCTTCGCGCATTTCGTCCTCAGTCAGGTGTCCTTGGTCAAAGAATTTTTCCATCAAAGTTTCATCGTTTTCTGCAGCTGCTTCAACGAGCTGTTGATGTAATTCTTTGGCTTTATCCATTTCTTCAGCCGGAATTTCCTCAATAGTAGGAACTCCGCCGTCGGGTCCCCAAGAATATTTTTTCATGAGAAGCACGTCAATCATGGCGTTGAAGCCTGGACCGCAAGTTAACGGATATTGAATGGGAACAACCTTGTTGCCAAAATGCTCCTTCATTTGCTCAATGACGTTTTCATAGTCGGCTTTTTCGCCATCGAGTTGGTTCAAGGCAAAAATCACCGGTTTTTTTAATGTAGCTGTGGTACGGAAAATATTTTGAGTTCCCACTTCTACTCCATATTGACCGTTGATAACGATTAATCCGGTATCGGTAACGCTGAGTGCAGTGATTGCACTGCCAACAAAGTCATCGGCTCCCGGACAGTCGATCATGTTGAGTTTCTTCCCTAAAAATTCGGCATAAAAAACGGTTGAAAATACTGAATAACCATATTCCTTCTCAACCGGGAAATAGTCGCTCACGGTGTTTTTAGCATCA
>CAZBUT010000055.1:0-7998 GCA_964495165.1 uncultured Muribaculaceae bacterium
ACCGTGCGCCTATCTATTGGCACCGAACATATCGATGATATAATAGCCGATCTCCAACAAGCACTTGACAAAGTGTAGTTAGAAATTATTATACATGGAGATGAGACTGTACAACAGCGTGCAGTCTCATTTTTTTTGCATTTTGATGTAACATTTAAAGGGGTGGATTCGTCTTATTAATGAATATGGATCGGAAAGAGTTTGAAACACGTGCAACACGCCTTCGCCCACAATTAACGAAAATGGCATATAAATGTCTCGGCAATAATGATGACGCCGATGACATTGCCCAAGACACGTTATTAAAGTTGTGGTGCATGAGAGTGCAACTTGACGAGTATCACTCGGTCGAGGCTTTGGCTATGGTCATATGCCGGCATCTTAGTCTTGACCGACTGAAAAAGAAAGGCACAACATCTCTTGAAGATGCCATGATTTCAGATATTGAGCCTTCTCCTGAAGATATAATCGAGCAGGCTGAGAAAGAACATGAGATTCACCGTCTCATCGATTGTCTTCCCGACGGACAACAAACGATTTTGCGACTCAAGCATATTGACGGAATGGAGACGACCGAAATCGCTAAAATGATTGGTTCTACCGAAGTCGCCGTCAGAGTGCAACTGTCCCGCGCCCGTAACCGTATCAAAGAACTTTTCTTAAAACATCGCTTATGAACGACATTAACGACAACAACATCATTCAATGGATAGACCGCTTTCTTGCCGGCGAGACTTCATGTGCCGAAGAAAAATCTCTATACGAATATTTCTCAAGAAACAGTATTGCAGATGAAGCCAAGCCATATAGAGAAATGATGAATTGGTATGCAACCGGCATGGAAGCACCATTGCCACAGCCGGAGAAAAAGACACTAACCGGAATATTTCCATGGAGATATGTAGCAAGCATTGCAGCAACGATTGCTCTAATATGTACTTTAGCTATCGCATATATAAAAAATCATGACAGGCTGCATGATGAATACGCCATATATGAAGGCAGCTATATAATACGTGACGGGCAAAAAATCACCGATTTAAATGAAATTCTGCCCGAACTGCTGCAAGCCGAGGCTTTTATCGAAAATCAGGAGATAAAACAAATCCCCTCTGCCAGTGAAATGTTTGCCGAAAACGTTTTAGAAGACATCGACGACGAACAAACACAGGCAATTGTCAAACGAGTTATATTTGAAAACTAATTACCAAACGATAAATTTACCACAATAATGAGAACAATAGCTATAATTTTTATCTCAGCGTTCATCGGTTTTGTCTCATTGAACGCATCGGCACAGGCTAAAATCGACAAAGCCATAGCCGAAATAGAGAACGACGCGAATTTAAGTTTGACTTGTACCGAAAAGCGTGATCCTGAAACAAAAAAGACTTATAAAATATCAAAAGTAATAAAGACACAGAAAAAAAGCATTGCCCAAAAGGTACGCGATGCCATAGTTGCCGAATCAAAAAACGCGGTTGAATACACCCGCACAAACAACGAGTCATATTATGTCGTTTTTAAAGAAGATAACTCCAAAATGGAATATTATCTTTCCAAAAACAAATCAGGCTCTTGGATTATAACTGTTGAAATAAAAAACTATGCCAATTATCCAAAAAGCACAACAAAGTCTAAGAAAAGCAAGAAGTCTAAGAATGAGACCAACAACTCAAGCGACAAAAACATATATAGACTCCCATTTGACGAGTATCAGGCATGGCTCAACGGAGATTTTGAAATAAACATCGAGTCGTTGGAGATTTTGGACGAAGACCTTGATATCGATTTAAGTTTCCTTGAACATCTTGACCAATACGAGCTATATATCGTGAACTAAACAGTCACTTGACCACACACTATCATATAAAACGACAAAAGCGATGCCCTATTTCAGAACATCGCTTTTTGCTTTTCTATAGTTATTACTCGCCCTTTATTTCGTAATATGGAATATCGACAAGTTTCATGTTGAAGCGCAAGACAGAATAGGGCTTAATTACATCACCGGCCTCTGCTGCTCCATAAGCAAGATTATATGGAATAATAATCTCACAACTGTCACCGACATGCATATCTTCAAGCGCGACATTCCAGCCTGAAATCACTGCATTGCATTTTGTGCGGTAAATGCTATCGCCATAGGTAGTATTGTTATATGACGAGTCAAATGGTTCATCATTATACAATCGCCCGATGTATTTCATATCAACCGTGCTTGTATAAAGCGGTGACAGATTGTTTTTGGTCAATTCTCGGTCATTGAAATAATGAATGAGAATATATTGTGACTTATCCCATTCGGGATAAAGAGCCTCATAATATAGCGACCCGTCGGGATTTGTGAGGTTTTGTTGTTCCAAAAACCAAGCCTCATTGGCTTCTCGCCATTCTTTGTATTCTTCCCATGTGCTTTCATCGTCCATGCCACAAGCCGACACAAGCACCAAAATTGCAGAAACTAATATAAACGGTAACTTTTTCATTCCTTACAAATTAAAATTCTACAATCGGTGCTTTTGAGGCACCTTCATCAGCCTTGAATTGAGGTTTTGCCTCAAATCCGAATATACCTGCAAAGATGTTTCCTGGGAATTTTTTGATTTTTGTATTATATTCCTTAACCGCCTCGGTATAGCGTTGACGCTCGGTTGAGATGCGATTTTCTGTACCTTCGAGCTGAGTCTGAAGATCTTGGAAATTGGCATTGGCTTTCAAGTCGGGATATGCCTCACGCACTGCGTTGACATATATATCAAGCGCACCTTTGAGAGCACTCTGAGCTTGTTGATAACTATTGAGTGCATCTTGTGATTTAACTGCATCGGCCGATGATACAGCATTTGCATCATTATATGCCTGTGTCAATCCGGCACGAGCGTCGGTCACCGATTGCAAAGTTTCGCTTTCGTGCGATGCATATCCTTTCACTGTGTTCACCAAGTTGGGGATAAGATCGGCACGGCGCTGATACTGATTTTCAACCTGTGCCCACGTTTGCTCAACAATCTGCTCCTTCTCAACCATACCGTTGTAACTGCTGCAACCACCTGCACACAGTAACAACACCACAGCAACAATCGCAATTGTTATTATAAGAGACTTCTTCATTTTCAGTTTATTTTATGGAATATCTATATTTACTAAAAAGAATTTCCGATAAATCAGCCAAGTTTACGAAGCAATGCATTCAAGCTCACTCTGTCATGAATGAGTTTATGCAGGTCGGCAATTGCAACACGGCTTTGTTCCATTGAATCACGTTCACGCAATGTAACTGTACCGTCTTCAAGTGTTTGGTGATCGACGGTGATACAGAACGGGGTACCTATTGCATCTTGGCGACGATAACGTTTTCCGATAGAGTCCTTTTCCTCATAATGTGTTGTAAAATCAAACTTGAGGTCATTTACTATTTCACGAGCCTTTTCAGGAAGACCGTCTTTGCGCACAAGAGGCATAACCGCACACTTAACCGGAGCAAGAGCAGCCGGCAAATGCAACACGACACGAGTGTCGCCTCCTTCAAGCTTTTGCTCTTCGTATGACGAGCAAAGAACAGAAAGGAACATACGGTCAACTCCGATAGAGGTTTCTATTACATAGGGTACGTATGACTCATTCAATTCAGGGTCAAAATACTTGATGTTTTTACCTGAATATTTTTCATGTTGCGATAGGTCAAAATTTGTACGTGAATGAATACCCTCAACTTCCTTAAAGCCAAATGGCATTTCAAATTCGATATCGGTAGCGGCATTGGCATAGTGAGCAAGTTTGTCGTGGTCGTGGTAGCGGTATTTTTCGTCACCCAATCCAAGTGCCTTATGCCATTTCAAGCGTGTTTCTTTCCATTTTGCAAACCAATTAAGTTCCTCGCCGGGGCGCACAAAAAATTGCATTTCCATTTGTTCAAATTCACGCATACGGAAAATAAATTGACGGGCAACAATCTCATTACGGAATGCTTTACCTATCTGCGCGATACCAAACGGAAGGCGCATACGTCCGGTTTTTTGAACATTAAGATAGTTTACAAATATACCTTGTGCTGTTTCAGGACGCAAATACACACTCATTGCGCCATCGGCTGTACTACCCATTTCTGTTTTAAACATGAGATTGAACTGACGCACTTCAGTCCAATTCTTTGTTCCCGAGATAGGGCATACGATTTCTTGGTCAAGAATAATCTGGCGCAATTCCTCAAGATTATTATCATTGAGAGCTGCGGCAAAACGCTCATGCAACGCATCGCGTTTTGATGCAATCTCTTGTACACGAGGATTGGTCTGACGGAACAGTGCTTCGTCAAACGATTCACCGAAGCGCTTTGTAGCCTTAGCAACCTCTTTCTCTATTTTCTCGTCCATTTTGGCGAGTTCGTCTTCGATAAGGACATCGGCACGGTAGCGTTTTTTAGAATCCTTATTATCGATCAACGGGTCATTAAAAGCATCTACGTGACCTGATGCCTTCCATATTGTGGGGTGCATAAATATTGCTGAATCTATACCCACAATATTCTCGTTAAGGAGGGTCATTGCGTCCCACCAATAACGCTTGATATTATTTTTGAGCTCTACACCATTTTGACCATAGTCATAAACGGCCGAAAGCCCATCATAAATTTCACTTGATTGAAAAACAAAACCGTATTCCTTGGCGTGTGAAACGATTTTCTTAAAAACTTCTTCTTGTTGAGCCATAATTTGGTTAAATTGATAATTATTGATTGTCAACGGGTTGCATCACCGGATGTGATGTGCCGTTTAAACTGCAAATTTACGCAAAAATCTTGATATAACAGCAAAAATATAGAAATGTCATAGTTTATTGACATATCTTCGCTATGATTGAGACTAAATAGTGATTGCTTTCCATGAGTCAGGAAGCTGTTGAAGTATGTGAGAGTAGTCGTGTTTGCTATTGTAGTAGAGTGTGCCATTAGGAGAAATGCCTCTAAACATCCATAATGTTTCTGCTTTGGAGATATCTCCTGTCATTGTAATGACTATGAGTTTTGAGCAATTAGAGAACATGAACATCATGTCTATTGCATTGCTTGTGTCAAAATTGGATAGGTCGAGAGTTGTTAGTGAATGGCAGTCGCCAAACATGGCATACATGTTGGTAACCTTGTTGGTTATAAGATTTGAGAGATTGATACTTGTTAGAGTCGAACAATTATGAAACATGCCTTCCATGCTCGTAACGTTATGAGTATTAAAGTGAGACAAATCGAGGGAAGAGAGCGATGTGCAGTCAAAGAATAAATAATTACAACAATTGAAAATCGCAGAGTCAAAAATAATTTTCACCTCTTTGGTACCTGTCGTCTCGAAATGATGGGAGGTACTAATCTCAAATTCAGTACCATCAATAAATATAGATTTTACTTGAGCTAAATTGAAATTTTTGCCGAGTATTTGAGTATGCGATTTGGTGTCAGTAATATTGTATATTGCGATAATATAATTTTCAGTCATAATGGATGTGCTATTGTGATTGCAAAATAATTTGTTAGTAAAGGTAATGAAAATTTAGGTTATAATGAGGAAATTTTTGTATCTTTGTAGATAAGTGTGCGTTAATGTGCGCTTTATCCGCAAAACTAATATCATTTCACAGAATAATGAGTGACGAGATAATACCATTGGATCCCGAAGCCGAAGAGGTGGCAGCCGAAGGTGCTGTCAATGAACGTGTGCATCTTGATACATCAAACGATGTCGTAAAATACCATTTGCGAGGCATGTATCGCAGTTGGTTCTTGGATTATGCCTCATACGTAATCCTTGAACGAGCTGTGCCTCACATCGATGACGGATTGAAGCCGGTGCAACGCCGCATCCTTCATTCAATGAAGACGCTTGATGACGGACGTTTTAACAAGGTGGCTAACATTGTGGGTAACACGATGCAATATCACCCTCATGGAGATGCTTCAATTAATGATGCGCTTGTGCAACTCGGACAAAAGGATTTGCTTGTTGAAACTCAGGGAAACTGGGGTAATATCTTGACCGGAGCTTCTGCTGCCGCAGGACGTTATATTGAGGCTCGTTTGTCATCATTTGCACTTGAGGTACTTTATAATCCAAAGGTTACAGAATGGACATTGTCTTATGACGGACGCAAGAAGGAACCGGTTACTCTCCCTGCAAAATTCCCATTGTTGTTAGCACAGGGTGTTGAAGGAATTGCTGTGGGGCTGTCGTCAAAAATTCTTCCTCACAATTTTAATGAAATCCTTGATGCGGCAGTTGCCTATCTTAGAGGAGAGGAGTTTGTGTTGTATCCCGATTTCGTAACAGGAGGATTTATTGATGTTTCTAAATATAATGATGGTGAGCGTGGAGGTGTAGTAAAAGTAAGGGCTAAGATTGAAAAACTTGACAATAAAACACTTGCTATTACTGAAATTCCTTATGGAAAAACAACAGGGGTGGTTATCGACTCGATATTGAAAGCGTTTGAAAAAGGTAAACTGAAAATACGCAAGGTCGATGATAATACAGCCGAGACGGCTCTTATTCTTGTGCATTTGTTACCCGGAACATCGAGCGACAAGGCTATAGATGCATTATATGCATTTACCGATTGTGAGGTGAGCATTTCGCCTAATTGCTGCGTAATCTCAGAGAAAAAGCCTCATTTCCTTGGTGTGAGTGATGTGTTGCGTCATAGCGTAAATACAACAAAAGAGTTGTTGCGTCGAGAACTTGAAATACAACTTTCTGAAGTTCATGAATTGTTGCATTTTGCTTCTTTGGAACGAATTTTTATTGAAGAACGCATCTATAAGGATAAAGGTTTTGAAGAAAGTCCCAATATGGAGGCTGCTGTTGCTCATATTGACAAGCGATTGGAGCCATGGAAGCCTAAGTTTATACGAGAAGTTACCGAGGATGATATTTTGCGGTTGATGGAAATTAAGATGGGACGCATCTTGAAATTTAATTCAGCCAAAGCCGATGAGTTGATTGCGTCATATAATGAGCGTATTGCAACTCTGAAGAATGATCTTGCTCACATTGTGGATTATACTATAAAATGGTTTGAAAGTTTGAAAGCAAAATATGGTGAGGCTTATCCACGCCACACCGTAATACGCGGATTTGATAATATTGAAGCGGCAACGGTAGTTGAAGCAAATGAAAAACTATATATCAATCGTGAAGAAGGTTTTATCGGTACCGGATTGAAGAAAGATGAGTTTGTGTGCAACTGTTCAAACATTGATGATATAATTATCTTCTACCGAGATGGTAAATATAAAATCGTCAAGGTGCAGGAAAAGATGTTTGTGGGCAAAAATATTCTTCACTTGCAAGTGTTCAAGCGCAACGACTCGCGCACAATATATAATGTGATATATCAAAATGGCAAGGGTGGAGTGTATTATATGAAGCGTTTTGCTGTTACAGGCGTTTCCAGAGATAAAGAATATGATTTGACTCCGGGAAAACCGGGAACAAAGATTGTGTGGTTTTCTGCCAACTCTAATGGGGAAGCTGAGGTAGTCAAGGTTACTTTGAAACCGAAACCTCGATTAAAAACATTGCAGTTTGATGTCGATTTTGGTGAATTGGCGATAAAAGGCAAGCAATCACAAGGTAATATTGTTACCAAAAATGAAGTACATCGTTTCTCTCTAAAAGAAAAAGGTGCGTCAACATTGGGCGGACGTGAAGTGTGGTTTGACCCTGATGTATTGCGCATAAATTATGATGGACGAGGAAACTATCTTGGTGAGTTTAGTGGCAATGATCAAGTGCTTGTTATTCTCAAAAATGGAGAATATTATATGTCAACATTTGATCAAAGTAACCATTATGAAGATAATATCTTGCGCATAGAAAAATTCCGCCCCGGACATGTGTGGACAGCGGTGTTGAACGATGCCGATCAAGGTTATCCCTATATTAAGAGATTTACATTTGAGCCGACAAATAAGAAACAGCGATTCCTCGGAGAAAATGAAAATTCAAC